>JAXHTF010000193.1 GCA_034211275.1 Acidobacteriota bacterium | reverse complement strand
CTCGGTGTCGAGCTGGAAGCGGACGAAGTACAGCCCGTCGTCCCGCCGCTGCATCTGGTAGTAGCGCTGGGAGGGCGCGTGGAAGAAGGGACGGCCACCGAAGTCCTCCACCAGCTTGTCCGGGGTCGGCCGGTAGAACGACCGCGCCATGCCCACTTCCTGATAGGACCGGTAGAGGTCCCGATGGCATTGAGCGCAGGCCTGATCCTCGATATACCCCGGCGCCGCCCCACCGGTCACCGACCATCCCTGCTCCGCCAGCACGCCAGCTGCCGCTGGATCCTCCGTCGAGCCCTCCATCGGAGTGCTCGACAGGCCGGTGAGGACGAGCCCCCACACCGAGGCCAAAGTCACTGCAAGGGCCAAGACTCCCCAGCCCGGCCGTCGGCGGGTCGAACCCTGTCGCTGCTGATCGCTATCGCTCAAATCATTGCTCCTGGAAGCCGCCCAGATCTTAGCAGGGCGGGGCGTCGAAGATCCGAACCTCTCAAGCCCTAGCAGCCCGGCTCCGGTGCTACCATCCGCCCATGCTCGATTTGAACTTCGTTCGCCGCCACTTCCCCACTCTCCAGGAGGGCTGGACGCTCTTCGACAACGCCGGCGGCAGCGTGCCGGCGCGGGGTGTCATCGACGCCGTCGCCGAGTTCCTAACCCGATGGCCGGTGCAGCTCGGCGCCAGCTATGCCCTTTCCCAAGAGGCGGGAACGCGAGTGGCCGCTGGGCATCGGGCGATGGAGACATGGATTGGAGCTCCGGAAGGATCGGTGATCCTGGGGCCCTCCACCACCGTCAACATGAAGCTCCTGGCGGCGGCGTTGCGGCCGCTGTGGAAGGAGGGGGACGAAGTCGTCGTCACCAACGTCGACCACGAGGCCAATATCGGCTGCTGGCGAAAGCTGGAAGCCACGGGGATCCGCATCAAGGAGTGGAAGCTCCGGCCGGAGTCGTTGCGGCTGGAGCTCGAAGATCTCCAGGAGTTGCTCACCGAGCGCACCCGGCTGGTGGCCTGCACCCACTGCTCCAACATCCTGGGGGAGATCGTTGACGTGGCGGAGGTGGCGCGGCGTGCCCACGACGCCGGTGCTCTGGTGTGCGTCGACGGCGTCGCCT
Source organism: Acidobacteriota bacterium (assembly GCA_034211275.1). Lineage (NCBI taxonomy): Bacteria > Pseudomonadati > Acidobacteriota > Acidobacteriota bacterium. Next base: position 11,736 of record JAXHTF010000193.1, on the reverse strand, counting down.
ACGCGCCCCATCGGCGGCCTCGGGTCACCGAGTGGGACGTGGACTTCTACGGTTTCTCCTTGTACAAGACCTACGGCCCTCACCAGGCGGTGCTCTACGGCAAGCGGGAGCACCTGCTGGCGGCCCGCGGACAAAATCACTTCTTCCACGGTGAGGACCAGCTGCCGGCGAAGCTCGAGCCGGGCAACGCCAACCACGAGCTGACGGCCTCGCTGCCGCAGATCCTCGCCTACTTCGAAGAGCTGGCGGCTCACCACGACCTGGGGCACGGCGAAGGGGGGCTGACGGCGGTGTCCGAGCTCTTCGCCGAGCACGAGGAGCGCCTCGCCACCCCCCTCCTCGACTTCCTCCGCGCCCGCCCCGGCGTGCGCATCGTCGGCCCGGAGACCGCTGACCGATCGACTCGGGTGCCCACCATCTCCTTCACCGTCGAGGGCCGCAAAGCCAGCGAGATCCCTCCGAAGGTTGACGAGCACCACATCGCCATCCGCTGGGGCCACTTCTACGCCTACCGCCTCATCGAAGCGCTGGGGCTGATGGAGCAGGACGGCATCGTGCGGGTGAGCATGGTGCACTACAACACCCCGGAAGAGGTCCACCGGCTGGTGGACGTGCTCGACGAGATCCTCTGAGCTACTTCTGGACCGACTTCCTCGACGAGCATGAAAAAAGGGGGCCCGTGAAGGCCCCCTTCGAATCGTACTGAGCTGACAGACCGTCAGTGACAGAAGTCGTAGTTGCGGATGCCGTTGGCGCACCAGTACATGAAATCGTCGCCGACCGCGGCGATGGAGTTCCGCAGACCGTTGCAGCAATCCTTGTCGGTGTAGGAGAAGCAATCGTTGTCCATACGCACCCAGCGGCTCCACATGCTCGGAGCGCCGCAGCTGCTGACGTCCACCATCCACTGCTCCACGTGGTGCTCGAAGGTGATGTACGCCCCGTGGTCATCCTTGTCGGTCATGCAGGTGTCGATGCTGCCGGAACCCTGGTAGGTGGCGTCCAGATAGTCGCAGACGTCTCCGGCGCCGTCATTGTCACAGTCGGCCTGGTTGGAGTTGGCGTCGTCGATGCAGTTGTCCGTGTAGTTGGCGACGCCGTCGCAATCATAGTCGTCGTAGGGGCCGCAGCCGCCGCTGCACGGGCTGTCGCACTGGATCTTGGTACCGAAGGAGCGCAGATCCTGCTCCAGGCCCTGGGTGTAGGCGAGGTTGCGGTTGTAGTCCAGGAGCTCCTGCCGGTCGAGGTCCGCCACCAGCAGACCCGCGGCATAGACCCGAACCCGTAGATCCTCCGGCTCACCGTCGAGCAGAGCACGATTCCACAGCGACGAAGGGATCTGCACCAGCCGCGACTGGGCGCCGTCGAAATTCACCTGCGCGTGGGTCGTGCCCACCACATGGTAGCCCTGACGATACTCGAAGCGCACCGACACCGACCCGCCTGGATCACCCAGCTGTTCGGCCTGGAAAAGGTAGTAAGCGGCATCAGTAGCCGGCGCCGCCTCCCGGGCGGTCTCCTGAGCGGAAACACCGAGGGGCGTCAGCAGCAGAGCGAGGGCGAGGAAGAGAAAAGCGAAGGAACGGAAATGATCGGACATACGTTCTCCTTGTGGGATCACGTCGCGCTGCTCTCCCGGATCGCTCCGGTGCGCTCCCCGACGCAACGAACAGCAGGGATGAACTGACCCGAAATCAATCAAAACAAAAGAAAAACCGTGCACGAGCCGACGTGCACAGGTCGGTCGGAGCTTCGAGATTCAGACGGCCCGCAACCGGCACGCTGAGACATCGGCCCAAAACGCAGTGAACGGACCAGAAGGCTGAGCGGCAGCTGCCGCGCCTTGAAGGGGGGCAGGGTCGAAAACTCCGACTGACTTCCTTTAAGGTAACAAAACCCGCTCCGACAAGCAAATTCTTCAATCAGCACACAAGCTCTCTACCGCGGTCCGCGGGAAGCAGCGGCCTCGGTTCCCGGCACCAGCTCAGAAGCAACTTGCCCCTGCGCCGGCAGCGGGCACCACCCTCAAGAATTCCGACGCCGTAGACGCTTCATCGCCAGCCAGCCGCACCCGCCTGGACCGGGTCGTGCTGACGGACTCATCGAAGAGCGGAGCAAACGGCCCTGCAGTCCAGTCCGTCGGCGAACGAGTTCCCGGAGTCGAGGGCCACGCAAAGGGAAGGAAATCGAGGGGTTCGAGGCTCGCCACCAAGAGCAATTGGTCCAGACCGGTCGGCTCTGTCGTCGAATAGTAGCCTCCGAGCCAGCGGACCGAATTGCCGGCGACCCATTCCGCCGACCGCCCCACCAGCGGCCACATTACTCCGATACCTCCATCAGAGCGCAGATCTAGGAGCGTCAGAAAGGCGCCGGAAGGCCCGACCTGAACCCGGACCCTGAAGCAGGTTCCGATCGGCAGGCTCATTGGAACAGCCTCTGACTGCGCCTCGCTGCTGGACGGCTCCCAAGGAGAACAGGCATGATGAGGAAAGTCCTGCATTCCCGACTCCTCGCGATCCGCCGGAACGAGCTCAAAACTCGCTCTCACGCGCCCTTGAGGGAGTTGAATCTTACGCAGATACCGATTCCGAGCCGCAGCCCAGAGATACCGTTCCAGCTCCCGCGTAGAAGCCTCGGCGGGTTCCGCCAGCACGGCGAGCAGGTCTCCCGAGGCGGGATCCCAGATCCTCCACGCTGGCGAGCATCTTCGACAGCTGGCATTCGACCACCATCCTGGCCCTGAATCGAAGAATGCCTCCCCGCCTTCTCCAGGGTCTACCCTTTCGCACGGGCTCCAAGCCGGACTTGCTGTCGGGTCTCTCGCGAGGTGCTCCACCACCAGATCCTCACCCTCCATGACCCACTCAAAGACGGAGGAGGAAGGTAGGCGCGGGCTGAAATTGTTCGATGAGGCTTCAAGACGAAGGCCAAGGCGTAGATCACCAAAAGAGAAGCGAGTGACAAAGACTCTCGCAGCCAGAGACCGATCAAACTCTAGCGGAGTCTCGAGCTGGACCTCGGCGTCGATAGGCGACCACCGGCTCACCGTGCCACGGGTCAGAAAGGTGCGCTCTTCGGGACTCAGAGTCCCTGGATGGTGAACCTCGACTTCCGCCCCCTCGGCGAGCCCTACCAATGTCCCTGGCTGAACGATCAGCCTCCGGCCAGCGTCCTCTACAGAGACGACCTTCAACGCCGCACTCTGGTGCACCACTGTCTCCCCGAAAAGCTCCAAGTCGAGATCGCCTTCCGCCACCGGTTCGCTAGATCCACCGGAGATCATCTGCCATCGAAGATCATCGAATAGGTGGCGATAGGTCGAAAGTCGCTGCGACGAATTGAGGCTGCTGGCCAGCGCCCGACTCAAAGCGCCCAAGACTGTTCCGTCACTGGATTGCACCTCATAAGTGGCCCGATGGGGAGAAGCAGCGGAAAAAACAACCCAGGGAGAGGCCATTCCTTGGCCATCGGCGGCTCTGGGAAGGTCCAAACCGCTTCCCCTCTCTCTCCTGCCAGGAGATCGGCGCGAGGAAGAGGCAGCGAAGGTCATCGCCGTGGATCCCCGAGCCGGAAGTGAGGCACGGGTCCCGGTGCCGGAGAAGCAAGAATCAAGAGTCACCACGACCATCCCGCGCTCGCCAACTCGTCGCCGTAGCCCTTCCAAAATCTCGTTCAGCTCGTCGTCCAGCAGGTGCAGCTCGCCTCGGTACCCCTCCCGCGCCAAACGCGGAGCCTCCCAGGGAACCAACGCCTCGTCATAGCCATCCAACTCGTCACCATCGGGTTCATCGAGAATTCTTTGACCGTGACCAGAAAAGTGGAACCAAAGAACGTCCCCGGGCTGTGCCGGCTCCAGAAGGTGCTTCCTGATCGCCCGCAGGATTCCTCCCTTGGTCGCCTGAGAGCCAGCGAGCATCTGAATAGAGGAAGGGGCAAACCCTCTACGCTCCAGCGCCGCCGCGAGTACCGGGAGATCATCCTCGCCATGAATCGTGGACCATTCGTTGGCTTTGAGATAACCACTGATCCCAACGAGTAGAGCTCGTCGCTCAGGATGATTTCTGGAGACCTGGGGAGAGCCTTCAATCGTAGGATTGACTTCCAACATCACCGAGGGACTAGAACATGCTGCTATGGGGAGAAAGCTGCAAAAGAGGGCGAGCAGCCAACCCAGACTGCCCGCCCCTTGCAGCCTGTGGTGAAGGTCAGACGCCAGCGAGAGCGAGCAATTTTTCGTCGAATCAAGGCCGGAAAACCGCAGGCGATGCGGGTATCGGCGAGGTTTTCGAACGAAGATTCGGCGGAAAAGGGCCGCTCGCAGCGCGGCTCGACTTTCACCACAGGCTGCTAGCCTACCGAAAGGTCTCCGAGACACCTTCAACGCGCACCCTGAGACTCATCGGCCCCACTAACCACTCTGAGAATGACGGCATCCGTGTGGAGCTCGGAAAGGGTCAGCGCTGAAGCCGACCGGTCGAACTGGGGACTACCCAGCAGCGGGCCTAGCAGCTCGTGGTGGGCCCCTCGCGGAGCTTTCATCGGTCCATCGCCAGCGTAGCTGACAAACGGTCGAAGGTCGATCCATTCTTCGGATGCGAGCAAAAGCAGGATTTCTGTTCCAGCGGGCTCTGTAACCTGAAAAATATCTACCAGGTTGAGAGTTCCACCAGGTTGAAGAGCCGTACGATCCCCCGTCTCTTCTGGAGGCCAAAAGAGGCGAATCACTCCGTCCGGCTGGAGCGCCAAAACATTGATGAAAGCGGGACGCCGACCGAGGTGGCGGGCTCGGAGCCGAAAAAGATCCCCGGGGCTCCAGGTCCTGTCGTCGGTGACCGGGAAAGATGGGAAGGAGAGACACGTATCGAGCTCGCGGGGACTGCCAGTGCAACCTTGCGGCTCGACACGATCGATCTCGAGGTCAACGGCGATGGCAGCCGATTCCGCATCGAGCCTCCGCAAGAATCGACTGCGGGCATAGTCCAGCAAGCGGCGCCCCAATTCCTTGACCAGCAGCTTGCGATCCGCTACGGACACACTGGGCAGAGAGACTCCTTGCGGTACGGTTTCCGCCTCCGCCTGCCAACAGCCACAATCCCTGTGCCAGTAGACCCTTACAACAAGGTCCGGACTCCTCTGCACCCAGCGAAAGCCTCCAACCATCCCGTTCAGCTCCCTCTTCAACCAGGAGCCCAACTCTGCGTTCTCAGCCCGTAGGTCTACTCTGATTCCAAACTGACCGAAAGCGTGCCGAGTAACAAATACTCGCGCCTCCCGAAGATCCTCTATGTCGACCTTCTCAGACAAAACCACGTCGGCATGAAGCGCAGAGCTCTTCTCTACGATGCCTCGTGCCAAGAGCGACTCTTCCGTAGGGTGAAGCGTGCCACTGCGATGTACCGCTACCCGGCTGCCAGCGCCCAAGCCCGCGACCCAACCGGCAGAGGCCCGTAGACGCTGGCCTCCGGCTTCCACACGACGGATCTCCAAATATGGCTCCGGCACAACCATGCCACCACCGAATACCAAGCTGTCGCGATACCCTTCGAGCTGTGGTTGATTGGTCACTCGTCCGCGCAGCTGCTTCTGAACCTTCTCCAATAGCAACCGATACGTTGGCGCAGTCTCCCGGAGTTGGCGCGCAATGTCTTCAAGGCCGGAGCCCTGATCAACACTTGGCGGAACACGGCTCAAGACGCGAGTGACCGCCCAGGTCAGCGGCCCCACGAATAAATCGCTCTCGTCCAGGACTTCGAAGGCTTGCTCAGAATGCCGGGCAGCGGACAAGATCGCATAAGGCGCGCGATGGTGGGCGGCAATCGATCGATACGCTTGGCCTCGGGACGGAGGATCTTCGATCAAGCTCTCGACCTCCTCATTGCCAATCTTTACAAAAGCCGGGGGACCGAGGGGAGGACCACCCCGTGCACGCTCATCCTCACTCCCCCTTGGGGTCGCAGAAAAGCAAGAGTCCAGAAAAACCGTCAAGTGCCCCCGCTCCCCTAGCTTGCGACGTAGCCTATCCACTAAAAAGCTCAGCTCATCGTCGCGAAGATGGCGAGCACCGGTATATCCCTCCGACGCACGGGCAGGCGCATCCCACGGCACGATCGCTTCATCCCAACCATCCGGCTCATCACCATTGTCATCTGGGATTCGCTGACCGTGCCCAGAGTAGTGGAGAGCAACCCGATCGCCCTCGCTGGAGGGCTCGATCAAATAACTCTTCACGGCATGAACAATGCCTTCCCGAGTTGCATCCGGGCCCTCCAAAACGAGGATCTCGTCAAACCCTTGAGCTTGCAGAAGGCTGCGCATGAGGGTCACATCCCGGTCAGCATGAGTTCTTCGCCACCCCGTCCCAGGCGCATAGTCGGAGATCGCCACGATCAATGCACGGCTCTTGCCCCCTCCTGCTCCTGAAGGTCCCCTCTCCTCCCCCTCCAGGGTGCCGGAGCTACCGATCAAAGCTAGAACAATCAAGAGGCACTGACAGAGCACCCCGAGATCTCTTGGGCCTTGGTTCTTTGCCTTCATCGTGACGAGCCTCTCGCTCCTATACATCTCCATCCTTCTGAGACCTTGCCTTCTTACAACTCTTGCTGCAGCCAGCTGGCAACCCAAAAGACACTTAGAGCTGTAGGAGTGTGGGGAGGCCGCTCACTTTGCACATCCCGGCCGTAAGTGCAAACTAGTGCTCTTGGAACGCCCCTGTGACCGCATAACCAGCCCAGTAGTAAGGCTTCGCCGTTTCAACAGCTTGAAGAGCCTGTCTCTGCGCTTCCGCCAGAGCTTCTGGGAAGGAAGAGCCTCCCTTGAGAGACCGATAGAATGAAGTCATGAGATCAGCAGATGACCGATCAGCGATCCGCCACTGCGTGGCTATGATCATTCGCGCACCGGCGGTCAGAAAAGCCCGCAACAAACCCACGACTTCATCTCCTCCCGAGCGCATACCTAGACCCGTCTCGCAACCGGAAAGAACAATGGAGGGCGCCCTGGCGAGATTGAGCTCATCAAAGACCTCAATCATCTCGAGCCTCCCATCGTGCAATCCGCCTGGAGTCAAGGCGAGGTAGCTGAATAGAGGATCGTCAGCGCGGTAGACCGCGTGGGCGGCAAGGTGCATCAAATCCGAATCTACGATCCGGCGTCGCACTTCCGTCTCGGTAGCGTCGACTCCCACCAAGGGCTCACTCCCCCACAACTCTGCGACTTCTCGCGCTTCTTGGGCGGCACCACGCAAAGGTGTCAGTCTGGGATTCGCAGGCCTCGGGTCACCAACAATGAGAACGTTGCTCTGCTCGTCTGAGAGATTTTCCCTCCCCTGGAGAACCGGCAATATCGACGCGCTGGGTAACGAGCTCAGGACGAAGTCCTCGACCAAGTATTTGCCAGTGCTGGGATTCTGAAGAGCAGCAAAAGGCAAGAAGTGCAGGGCTTCGTGGGGTATCAGTAAGAGGTTCTGACCTCGAAGATGAGGCCTTAGTGGCTCTATCAGTCGTCGAAAGAGCTCTTTTCCTAGCTGGCTCCTGGTGGCTTGCTCCGCCCCATCCTCAATCGGAACAGGAGCCACTGCCCGCAGTCCCTGCATCCCGACCTCCGCGAGGATTGCCTGTCGGAAACGACCTACCAGATCGAGTTGATCTCGCCCGAGCTGTGTCTCAATCAAGCTGAAGTGATCAGAGCGGACCACCCAAGCAAGAACCTTCCCTTCCCCCACATAGAAGCTCACCAAGGAGGTGTCTTGGGCCAGATAGCCCTGCAGATCCGCTACGGCGATCGGCGCTGGCAAGCCAGAACGGGACGTCCGCGCCTGCGGCTCGTCGCGAGCCAAACGCAACCGAACTAGGGCTTCGGCTACCTGGCTTCGTACTTTTTTGAGCTCGTCAGACTCTTCGCCGCTAAGCTCCGCCTCATCCTCTAGCTTGGAAAGCCGAGTCCGTAGAACAGACCACTCTTGGCGCAGCGAGGTGCTGGAGATCTGCCCCTCACCTGGCTCCCGTTCCCTGGTCAGCAGCTCGAGAAGAGAACGTCCACGGGCACGCTCGGTCACCGCAAAAGCCGCTCGAGACTGGTCCGATTCACGCAATCTCTCGACTAAGAATCGATAGTCGTCATCGAACTTGCCGATCCAGCTACGGCGAAGCTCGTCAGCGCCGGCGTGGACCCAAAGCTCTTCCGCTCGGTCCAGAAGTCTCTCCCTGGCTCGTAGCGCCTTCTCCTTCTCTCCGATATGCCAGTATAGGTTGCTCAATAACCTCAGCTGGATCGCAAACCACGGCTCATTTCCGTAGGTACCAGGAGATTGGAGATTCTGTTCGAGTACTTCTGCAGCCTGTCGTAGTTGGTCGTTGTCGACGAGCCTCTTGGCCGACAAAAGGCTCTCCATAGCCTCCGCCAGCGAGTACTCCGTGAGCCCTTGTTGAACCTTGTACGCCAGGTCATCTAGTTCTTCATTACTAAGAGCATTCTGAGGTCTTCTCGTACCGTCCTCAAGATGGCGCAACATCTCGAAAACCGGCCGAAACTCGTCCATGGGAAGGCCTGAGATATTCGAGAGTTCGCTACTTAACCTATCTACATCCCACTCTGAAGCTGGCTGCCGTTCCCATTGGGCCATAGCCTCTAGGAACTGAGCCACGTCCTGGATTCTCTTATCCCTAGCTTTACCAGCATCGTCGAGAAAATCTTGGCGGTGCAAGGAGGCCGCAGGGTCGGCGTTGAGCTGTTGATATACGAGCGAGAGCACCAGACGGGCTTGGGTCGCCTCCTCTTCCATCCCAATTCCCCCCAACACTTGAATCCCTCGGTCGAAAGCAGGAATGGCTCTTGCTGGCCTCTCGGCCACATAGGCGATCAAGCCTGCCATCAACCAGGTGAAACCACCGGCAGCGCCGCCGATCTCCTGCTCAGCGAGAGTGAACGCACGATCCACCACTCGCTCAACGACTTCCAAATCACCGTCCTTGCGAGCAATGTCCACTTGCCAGCGGAGCGCAAGCAATTCCCCTAAGGCTGGCTTCACTCTCTTCCCAAGAGATAGAGCCCGCGAGTTCCAAGAACGGGCAGCCTCGAACCGCCCACGGCGTACCGCTAGGCGAGTCAGCTCGTCGAGCACTCGGAAGCAACGCCACTGATCCTGCAGCTCGGCCCCCTCCCCACAGGATGTGCCTCCTAGAGTTAGCCAGAGCTCTTCTAGAACTAGCTCTGCTTCCTCAAGTTGCCCTGCTTCGCTCAGTGTGTCGGCTCGTTCCAAGAGAGCCTGAGTCTCCCCGGCAGCTCCCCCGGTAGACGTCGAAGAAGACAACAAGAGCAGGCTAATTCCGATTGTGAAGCCCCACATGCTCAACGCCCAACGCGCTTCCGAAGCTCGTAGAGCTCCTCCGACGCCGCTGCCGCCTCGCCGTGGGCGCGGTCCACCGTGTCCAGGTCCCCTTCGGCCCGACCTGACTCCAGGTGAAAGCGTGCCGAGGACAGCAGTCGCTCGGCGGCCTCCAGAATCCGGACGTGCTCCGGATTGCGAGCAAAGCCCTTGCCCCCTGCCGAACGTCGAGCGTTGAGCTCTTGGGCCAGTCTGGTCCCCCGATCAAGTTGCTCCTCCGCTGCCCGGATCCGTTTGGCCAATTCCTTGGCTCTCACCGCTGTGGTCGACTGAGGGGGCCTCGCGGCACTCCGCCCGGACCCTCCTGCACTGGAACCTGTTGAAGCCCTCCCCGCAGAACCGCCCGAGGTCGACCGCCCCGAAGAAGTACCACCGCCTCCCACTCCACCGGAAGAACCACCGCTTGCAGTCCCAGAGCCACCGCCTCCCCTCGCCACCGGTCCGCTGGTTCCCGAACCCGTAGTGGACCCAGGCTGCCCGGACCAGCTGGGTGTGCCGGAGCGCGATGAAGAGGTTCCAGGGTTCGATGAGCTTGCGGGAGATGTCGAAGGACGAGAGCGGGGCGGCTGGGTTCGCGCTATTGGCGGCAGGGGTTTGCCGAGCCGCTGGCCGCAGACGTCCATATACAAGAGCAAACGGCCTCGCAGAAAGCCCCCGACCGCGCCCTCCTGCAGCGAGCGCTCGAAGGCTCGCATCGCCCCCTGACAATCGTTGACCTTGTAGGCAACAAGCCCGGAGTAGTAATGCGGTAGATAGCGCTCATAGCGATTCCCGTAGATCAAGACCTTGGAACCCAGGGAACCAGCCGGCTGCTGCGCGATGGCGGACCGCAAATACTGCCTCGCATCGCTCCAATTCTCGAAGTCCATGGCGCGCATTGCCTTTTTGAAACTGCTGTGGAAATCGGCATGGGCTGCCGAGACACTCACCGTGGAGATCAGCAGCATCACTCCAGCGACTCGCAGCCACTGCCACAGCCTCAGCAAACCCGACACCGCGCCATCCCGCGGCCCTACGAACCTGGTCACGGTCATGACTTAGAACCGAACTACCGCGGAGACAGAAGCTGTATCCGATTGCTTGGAGAAGTCCACCGCGGCATCGACCTGCACTCGGGAGCCGAAGAGCAACCCCACGCCCAAGCTGCCGTGAACTAGTGTCTCGCCCTCCGGTAGACGAGCTTGGTTGAGCGCTGAGCCTTTGTCGGCGTGAAGGCGGTGATCCGGATCGAGCCATGCGCCGGCTCGTACGGCCAGCGGCAGGCGCCAGTCTGCAAACACATACTCGCCGCCGAGGTGAACCTGTAAGACATCATCCAGAGCATAGTCTTCCGCGGTAACCGGTTGATCCTCGTTCTCATCCAAGAACAGAAAGATCTCCCGGCTGAGCTGAGAATAGTAAACACGATTCAGGTCGAAGTTGATCGTCGCCTGGGGAGAGAATCGATAGGAAATCCCCAATCCCGCCACGTCCGGAATATCGAACACCCCTACCGCATCGTCTAAGACCACACGTTGGCTCGGAGGGAAATCCGGAGATAGAGACTCTGAGCGGACGGAAAGGTCGAATTGTGGCGCAACCCGATAGACCATGCCTACGCTCAGCTTGTCAGACCGATCCCAGCGCAAGCCGAAGATCACCCCCAATTCCTGCCCGTCCGCCGATTGCGCCTGAAAATTAATTGCCCGTCCAAGAGAGAAACTAGGCGTCCCATAGTAGAAGGGGAGAGTAGTATAGCGCTGAGTCAGTGAATCTAGCTTGAGCGAGTATCCCGACAGACTCAGGCCAGCCGCAACGCCGTTCTGCCACTCCTTCGCAAAGGCAACCCCAAACTGGCGGATATCCAGCGAATAACGGGCTCTCACTGGACGGAGACGTCCCGTCAGACCAAAAACCCCCTCCGTTTCAAAAGAGGACTCGAACCGCGCCACCTGATGCATGAAGACCGCGGCAGCCCAGTCTTCTCGCGGATAGACCGCCGCTGCGTAGGAAAAACCCGAAAGCTCGCTCTCCGCCTGACCGGTTTCAATCGATCCGAGGGTGTCCACACCAAGTCCAGTAGGCTGGCCGGCAGCTCGGCCGCGCAATGAGAAAGGAGTCGAATAACGCCAGCGGCTCCCCTCGATCAAGGCCTCGGACTCCGAAAGCTGCAGGAGGCCCGCCGGATTCGAGTAAGCCGCCGAAGCATCGTCCACCGAACCGAGAAAGGCTCCTCCCATGCCCAGGCTCCGAGCCCCGGGAGTGGAGAAATTGAACGTCACTCCAGCGCCAGCTTCGTCATCGGTCTGGGCTGCCGCCGGCCAAGCCACCATGGCGAGAATCAGAATCAAAATGCACGCCGCCTTCAGTCCCCA
>JAXHTF010000192.1 GCA_034211275.1 Acidobacteriota bacterium | reverse complement strand
CACCTCCACGACGCAGCGGGCACTTCCTCCAACGACCAGGAGGTCACAGCTATGAGCGACGGCTTCACGTTATTCGAAGGCACCACCGCCGACGCAGCCGACCCATGCCGAGGGTAGCGAGGCCGAAGCCGAGAAGGAGGGCGCCCCAGCCGCCGAGGGTGGGGACTTCGATCGCGCTCGGCGGGGCCAACGGCGGTCCGATGGCGATTCCTTCAGGCTCTGCCACGACGGCGACGGTGTCGACGACCGTGTTCGAAGCGGTATCGATCACGGATACAACGCCGTTGAGAATGTTGGCTACGTAGACGCGCAGGCCGTCCGGGCTCACCGCCACACCGTAAGGCTGGGGGCCGATGGAGATCGTGTCGACGACCGTATTCGTCGCAGCGTCGATCACCGACACGGTATCCTCGCCAAAGTTCGTGACATAGAGGCGCGTGCCGTCCGGACCCACCGCCACGTATACGGGCACGTTTCCCACGGCAACGGTATCGACCACCGTGTTCGACGTGGCGTCGATCACCGCCAGAGTGTTGGAGAAAGCTTCGGCAACGTAGAGCCACAGACCGTCCGGGCTGACCGTCACGCCGAGCACCACTCCTCCGACCGGGATGGTCTCGACGACCGTGTTCGACATAGCGTCGATCACCGACACGGCACCGCCCCCCGTGATGTAGACATTCATACTGTTTGGGCTCACCACCACGCCGAAGGACTGAGTGCCGACGGCTATGGTGGCAACGACCATGTTCGACGCGGCGTCGATCACCGAGACATCACCGTCCCCCGCGAGAACGTAGACCCGCGCGCCGTCCGGGGCCACCGCCACGCCGAGAGGTTCGTCCCCGACGGCGACGGTGTCGACGACCGTATTCGTCGCCGTATCAATCACCGAGACGGTGTCTTCGCTCGTGTTGACGGCGTAGACCCGCAAGCCGTCCGGGCGAACCGCCACGTCCCGTGGCTCGGCGCCGACGGCGACGGTGTCGACGACCGTGCTGGAAGAGGTATCGACCACCGACACGGTGTTGCCGCCGGAATTCGCGACGTAGACGAAGGGCTGGGCGCCGGCGGCCCCGGCGCAGAACAGGGCGAGGGACATGAGCAGTGTTCTCGGGCGCACGGGGCTCCTCCTTGTCTGGCGAGCTCTTTCGACCTCGACTTTCGAATACCTTGTATTACTTTCGTGCAGGTAGATTACCACCGACCTCGAAGAGCTTGACTGCATCGGCCGGGCGCAGCTCCGCCCCGCAAAAACCTCGCGGCCCCTCGTCAACAGGAACGAGGGGCCGCGAGGAATGTGCTGCTGTAGCGACGATGCCGGGCTCACCCGGGCTCGGGAGCTGCTGAGGGCGACGCTATTGCATCGCTCTGTGGCGCCGCAGGATTGCGATGGCGGCCAGCATGAGCAGTGCGGAGAGAAGGATCAATCCCCACTGCCCGAGGGTCGGGATCTCCAGCACGCTCACCGGTAGCTCCAGCTCCGTGGGATCGTTGTCGTCGGTGGCATCGCCATCGCCGTCGGCGTCCGGATCATCGCCATCCTGCGAGACGTCGGTCACCAATTCGCCACCGGGGCTCACCGCGGTGCCGACGCTGGAACAGACGTAGGGTCCGGCGAAGCCACCCGGATCGACCAGCAGGACGATGCGAAGCCTGCCGGAAGCACCTACGGCCAGGGTGTTCCCAGCCGCCAGGAGGTCGATGTCCACCGTGCCGTCAAAGGCCGGGTTGACCACCAGCTCCATGCTGGAGACGGAATCCACCACCACCGAGGCGGCCGCAGCGAAGGCGGTGGCGAAGTCTCCGGTCGCCTGGACGTCGGACAACGGTACGTTGCCGAGGTTGGAGAGCAGAATGTCGAAGGTCACCAGGTAGGTCATGGAGGCATCTTCTTCGATGCTCACGAGCTGCTTGGCCACGCCCAGGGCCGGCTCCTCCACTCCCACCGCCGCCAGGTGATCTTCGACCTCGCCGTCCGCCGCCGCTCCGGAGGGCGTCAGGCCTCCCTGGGAGCTGATGCGGAAGCGGGCACAGGCGGTGCCCTGGAGCGAGCCCACCGGTACCGAGAACGGCAGGCTGAGGCTGGCGCTGGCGCCGACGGTGACGTCGCTGAGAATCTGCTCGCCGGCGTCGGCCCAGTCGCCATCCTGATTGAAGTCGATCCAGGCGCTGACCAAGCCTCCGGCCGACCCGGTGGCGATGGTGACGGCGCCCTCGGTGCCCGGAATCAGCACGCCGGGGAAGGTCACGCCGTCCTCATCGTCGGGAGAACCGTTCTGGTCATCACCGTTGTGAGACGGCGACGGCTGTCCGTCGGGCTCGGTGTCCACCACCGCTCCCAGGGTCGGGTTGGCGACGGGGAGGACCGAGTGGCGAGCGCCGTTGCTGGCCAGCAGGGTCGGGTAGGTGGGATCCGGCGCATCGCCGAAGTCCAAGCCCTTGACCACGAAGGCGTAGTCCTCCACCTCGCCGTCCGGAGACTGGCCCGTGGCCACGGCCACCCCCTGGGTGCTCAGCCGGAAGCGAGCGTAGCTCTCCGCCGAAGCAGCGTCGCAGGGGATGTCGTAGCTGACGGTGTTGGCTCCGTCCACCAAGGCCAGAGCCGTGGCGATGCGGTCCCGCGGCTCGTCGAAGGTGCCGTCGCCGTCGAAGTCGATCCAAGCGTCCAATACCGCCGTGCTGAGAGCCGCGGTGTTGGTCAAGGTCACCTCCAGGGAGGTGGAGTCGCAGGCGCTGGCCATGGCCATGCCACCGGCGAAGACCACGCCGTCCTCGTCGTCGCCATCGCCGTCGGCGCCGCCGCTGGGCTGACCATCCTGCTCCGCATCCACCGTGGCTCCCAAGTGGAAGCCAGAGACGAGGCCGTGGCTGGCGCCGCCGGCGGCCACCGTGGTGCCGTAACTATCCGGAGCGTCGCCGAGGTCGGCCTCACGGGTCTCGAGTCGGTAATCCTCTACCTCGCCGTCGGGAGAGGTGCCTCCGGAACCGGCGACGCCGCCGGTGCTGAAGCGGAATCTCGCGAAGGTGACGGCCGCCGCCACCGTGGAACACGGAGCGTCGAAGGTCAGCGCGTTGGCCCCCGGCACCAGGACCTGGGCGGTGAAGATGCGGTCTTCCGCCTCGGCGAAGGAGCCGTCGGCCCCGAAGTCGATCCAGGCATCCAGCAAGCCCGCCGCCGAGGCGGTGACGGTGATGCTGCTGGTCTGGCAGGCGACGACTTCGGAGTCGAAGCTCACCCCGTCCTCATCATCTCCGCCGACGCAGGTACCGACGGTAGCGTCGCCGCCGCCCAGGTCGTCGCCGGTGGAGTCCAGAGGCGCCACGGCGTCGTTCTCACTATCCACACACGATCCCAGATAGATCGGCTGAGCCGCATCCACACCGTGGGAAGGACCGCCGGAGGCCTCGGTGGTGCCGTAGCTATCCGGAGCGTCGCCGAAGTCCGATCCCAGCGCCGCCAGCACGTAGTCCTCCACCTCGCCGTCGGCGGCTCCGCCACTGGGCGTCAGCCCGCCCGCCGAGCTCAAGCGGAAGCGCGCGTAGGTCGCGCCCTCGGTCAAGTCGCAGGGCACCGTGAAGCTCAGGCTGTTGGCACCGGCGGTCAGAGGCTCGTTGGTGAAGACCTGTTCGCCGGCAAAGCTACCGTCGCCGTTGAAGTCGATCCAGGCGTCGAGGAGACCGGCGGCGCCGGCGGTGAGCGTCAGGTCAGCCCCCTTGCAGGCCACCAACCGGGTGTCGAAGACGACGCCGTCCTCGTCATCCCCGCCGGCACAGGTGCCGGCAGTGCTTCCCGAGGCGTCGGCGTCGTCGCCGCTGGCGTCCAGAGGCGCGGAGGCGTCGGACTCGGTGTCCACACAGGCGCCGAGATAGAGGCTGCCGGCGGGATCGACCCCGTGGTACGGACCGGAGCTGGCGAAGGTCGTTGGGTAGGAGTCCGGGGCGTCCCCGAAGTCCACGCCGCGGATCTCCAGCAGATAGTCCTCCACCTCGCCGTCCGGAGACGGCCCGCCGGGTCCCGGAACCCCTGAGCCGCTGAAGCGGAAGCGCCCGTAGGTCTGCCCGGGGACAGCCGTACAGGGCACGTTGATGGTGAGGTTGTTGGCTCCGGCGGCCACAGCCTGGGCCGTGAACACCCGGTCCGTGGGAGCGGTGAAGTTCCCGTCGGCGCCAAAGTCCAACCAGCCGTCGAGAATGCCGGCGCTGCCCGCCAGAACCGTCACCGAGGTACTGCCGCAGGCCACCAGCGGCGCCGCGAAGCTGACGCCATCCTCGTCGTCGCCGGCATTGCAGAGCCCTGCCACGGTAGTCCCGGCCCCCAGGTCGTCGCCATCGGCCCCCACCGCGGGCTGCCCCTCGACCTCGGTGTCGGCGCAGGCGCCCAGGAAGAAGATCCCCGCAGGATCGACCCCGTGGGTCGGTCCGCCGCTGCCGAAGAGGGTCCCATAGCTATCCGGAGCGTCGCCCAGGTCGGGAGCCCGCAGCTGAACCAGGTAGTCCTCCACCTCGCCATCGGCGGACGGCCCCTCGAAGGAGCTCACACCAGCCGAGCTGAAGCGGAAGCGTGCGTAGGTCAGCCCGGGGGTCGCGGTGCAGGGCACGTTGAAGCTCAGCGCATTGGCGCCGGCGTTCACTCCTTGAGCGCTGAAAATTCGGTCGCCGACGGCGCTGAAGTTCCCATCCCCCGCGAAGTCGAACCAGGCGTCCAGAACCCCCGGGCTGCTGGCGGTGACCGTCAAGAACGCAGTCTGGCAGGCCACCACCGGCGCCGTGAAGACGACACCGTCTTCATCGTCCCCTCCGACACAGGTCCCCGCCGGCACGCCGACGGCCACGTCGTCCCCATCGGCACCGCCGGAGGGCTGGCCATTCGGCTCCCCGTCGACGCAGGAGCCCAGGAAGATGGTGCTGCCGGAGACGATCCCATGGCGGGGACCGTTGACGCTCAAAGTGGTGCGATAGGAGTCCGGGGCGTCCGCCCAATCGTTGCCGGAGATGGTCAAGGCATAGTCCTCTACCTCGCCATCCGGAGCCGGGCCGCCGAAGTCGGCGACGCCGGAGGAGGAAAGACGGAACCGGGCGTGGCTGACGCCGGGCATCGAGTTGCACGGGACCGGCACCACCAGGGGATTGGCCCCGGCAGCCACTGCCAAACCGTTGGCGATGCGCTCCCCGGCTCCGCCGAAGGTGCCGTCGCCGTCGAAGTCGATCCAGGCGTCGAGCACGCCGGCAGCGTTGGTGGTCACCGTCAGCGCAGCATCCTGGCAGGCGATGACCGGGGTATCGAAGACCACGCCGTCCTCGTCGTCCAGGCATAGACCCACTCGGTCCGCCGCCACCGCGACGTCGTCTCCCAGAGCCCCCACGGCCGGCTGACCGTCGGTCTCGAAGTCGACGCAGGCGCCGAGGAGCAGAGCCGCCGTGGGATCGACCTCGTGGCTCGGCCCCCCGGAGCTGGCGAGGGTGTCGTAGCTGTCCGGGGCATCCGCCCAGTCCATGCCGCGCACTCCCACCAGGTGGTCCTCTACTTCGCCGTCGGCAGCGAGATCGTCCGGGCCGAGGCCGCCGGCAGAAGAACAGCGGAAGCGCGAGTAAGTCAGCCCCGGACGGGCGGTGGCGGGCACCACCGGCGTCAGGTTGACGGAGCTCCCCGCCGTCACCAGGAGGGACGCCGCGATCTGCTCCCCGGCGGAGTCGCCGAAAGTACCGCTGCGATCCCAGTCCACCCAGGCATCCAGCACGCAGTCGTTGGTGCCGCTGCTGGCAGTGACCTGGAAGCTTGCGACGGAGCCTATGGTCAGCGGGTTGGCAATCACCACCCCGTCCTCGTCGCCACCGGGGAGTGCACACGTTCCGGTGATGGTGCCAAAGGAGCTGACATCGTCGGCCAGCGCCGAAGGGTCTTGGTAGGTGCCGTTGTCGGCGTCGACGCAAGAGCCGAGGAAGGGCGCACCGGCGACTCCCTGAAGGTGAGCCGCGCCCTGGTCCAGAGCCGTCGTGCGGTAGTCGCCGGCGGCGGTGCCGGCGACCACGTCCGGTGCATCCCCGTAGTCGTACTCCGGCGCGGCGGTGGTGGCGAAGCCGAAGTCCACGGTGAGGTTGGTGTCGTCATCTCCGTCGTCGGTGGTGGGCTCGCCGTTGTCGGTCAGGGTCACCGGCAGGCTCGCCACCAGAGCGCCTTGATTGGCACCGTTGTCGTCGCCGTTGGCGTCGTCGTCGGGATCCGGAGCGGGATCGTTGCCGGAGCTGGAGACCTTGCCCTCCAGCGGCGCGCCGCCGGAAAAGTTGATCAGGTCCACCTCGACGATGTAGTCGCCATCCCCCAACTCCTCGAAACGGTAGATGCCGTCCACGCCGGCGCTGGTGAAGGTCACCGTGGAGCCGATGAATTCGTCCAGCGTGGGAACGCCGTCACCGTCGTCCAGGTAGAGGTTGAGGCGCACGCCGTTGACCCCGAGCTCGCCGTCCTGAGGCTCGAACTCGCCGTCGTTGTCATCGTCACACCAGACCTGGTCCCCGAGCACCAGATCGCCGACGGGGGCCACCAAGCCAGCGTCCAGGGTCGGGTTCTCCTCCCCCGGAGCCAAGATCACCACCGGGGTCACACCCCCGGCCCCGGCGTCGGAGTCCACGCCGTCGTCGCCGCCTTGGTCGGCGGAGGTGAAGCCGCTGGCGGAGGTCGGCAGCATGAACTGCACGAAGTAGGGCACTCCCGGGGTCAAGCCATCGAAGAGGTAGTAGCCGGGGTTGCCGTAGACATCGTCGTCGGTGGCGGTGGTCGCCACCGGCATGCCATCGTCGGCGCCGGGCTCGGGGACACCGTCGCCGTCGTCGACGAAGAGCTTCACCGCAACGCCGTTGGCGCCGTCGAAGGTGGACTCGTTCTGGATGCCATCACCGTCGCGGTCGAACCAGACGTAATTGCCCAGGGCCGCCACCGGCGGCGCCAGCAGACCAAGGTCGACGTCCGGGTTCTGCTCCCCCATGCCCAGCGTGACCACCGGCGAGCAAGCCGTGAATGGATCGGCGTCGGAGTCCAGCGTGGCATCGCCGCCGGCACCGGAAGCGGTGACCGTGTAGGTCGGAGGCGGCTGGAATTGCACGTAATAATCCCCCGGCGGCAAGGCCGGGAACTCATACCAGCCGGCAGCTCCGCCGGCGTCGTCGGCGGTGACGGTGCTGCCCACCGGCACATCGTCGAAGGTGCGCGGAATGCCGTCGGCACCGGGGGTGAACAACTCGACGTAGACATCGTTGAGGCCGGTGGGACCGTCGTCCTGGATGCCGTTGCCGTTGGTATCCAGCCAGACGAAATCGCCCAGCGCCGCAGCGGTGCATGTGCCGATGGCGATCCCCACCTTGTTGGGCTCCGCCGACAGCGAGCCCAGGCCGTCGCTGCGCTGCGCCAGATAGGCAAAGGAATTGAAGGCCTCCAGACCACCGCCCGGTGCGTCGGCGGGGGCGATCAGACGGAAGACGAATTCCACCGTATCCGCCGGCTGTACGGCTCGATCGCCGAACTCCACTTTGATGCTCTGCACCAGGCTGATGGGAGAAGGCGGCACGGTGGTCCAGCCGGGGGCGTCACAGCCGCCCGCCGGACCGCCGACCTCCGGACGGCAGGGATTGCCGCTGGTGCTGTAGAAGAGAGTCGTGCCCGGCGGAGGCGTCACCGGCGCCGCCAGCAGCGGCCGCCACTGCGAGTCGCGAGGCGAGAGGTCGAGCACTCCGGTATCGCCCACGAAGGGGAGAATATCCACCAGCACGAAGTCCTCCATGGGGATCGTGCCGACGTTGCGTACTTCGAGGCGATAGTCGAGGACGCCTCCCGGCAGAGTGCCGGAGGAGGCGCTGACGAAGTCCGCATCGCACAGCCCGCGCACCGCCTTGCTGGATACCAGCTGGGCCACCGGAGCGATGGTGACGCTGCGGGAGCGAACGCAGAGGCGGTCGCCGGTATCGCCGTCACCGTCCTGATCCAGATCGTCCAGCGCCGAACCGCCCTGGCAGCGCTGCGAGAGTCCGGGAGAGTTCTGGGTCTGCCCGACGACGTTGTCCAGATCGCCGAACTGAGCGCCGAAACGAACCGTGGTGTCGAGGGCGATGCGCACCTCCTGCCCGGGGAGCAGATCGCCGGAGCCCGCGCTCCAGGTCCAGCGCAGCAACGTCCTGCCGGTGCCGGCGAAATTGGCGATCTCCTCGAAGCTCGGTGCCGGCAGGCCGGTGCCGTTGTCGTCCCAGCTCCAGCCGGGGACGGCGACGTAGACCAGGTCCCGCGGTAGCAGATCGACGACTACCAGGTCCTCCAGCGGCAGCGGATCGCTGGCGTTGGTCTCGTTGTCGATCCGTAGGCTCCAGCCGACGGTGGCACCGACGCCATAGGGACCGCTGCCGGTGGTCAGCACCTTGTTCGGGGAATGCTGGGTGAAGGGACCGCTGAGGCTGAAGTCCTGGCAGTCCATCCGGCTGACCGGCGTGTTGGCTCCGCCGGGATCGTAGACCGCCGTCAGGTCGGCGCAGTTGCTCACCGTATCGCCAAAGATCACCGGGTTGCCGACGTTGTCCGGATCGATGACCCGGGCATTGATGCGCGGGCGATTGCCGCTGCTGTTGGCACCCATGCCCGGGGCCGCCTGGCCATACTCCCAGCGCAGCCGGGTGACGTACTCACCGGCTCCCAGCGCCGGGATGTTGAAGCTGGCGTTGGTCCCCGCAGGGCTGCTGCCGAGGACCACAAAGCCGGCACTGAGATTGGTCTCATAGCTCACCTGGACACTTCCCGTGACGCCGTTGTAGGCACCGGTCGTGATGCTGTCCACGGCCACCTGGATGGGCAAGGTGTCGATGACCACCATGTTGTCCAGCGGTACGTTGCCGTTGTTCGAAGGCAGGAGCTGGTAGCTGAAGGGCTGGTTGAGGGTGGGCGGGTTGGGTCCCGGGCCGATGCGCTTGTCGAAGCCGGCGGACGGATTGGCCACGAAGACGGTCACCGGATGGGTGACGGAGCCGATCCCGAAGTTCTGCGGGACCTCCCCCAGAGGCGTACCGTCCGCGGTGAATTCATTGGTCACCGAAGCACCGTTGCTGAAGCTGGCGCTGTCGAAGGTCACCGTCACGTTGATGTTCTGAGCTCCGCCAACGTTCACGGAGAACGGGCCGCTCCAGGTCAAGCTGGCCGGCCGCGTGCCGACACAACCCGGCTCGCAGTCCGCCGCCGGACTGGCGCCGTTGAAGATTGGCGGCTGAGCGATCAAATCGCCGGTGGGCAGGGTGTCGGTGACCGAAATACCGCTGACATTGAGGCGCCCCGGGGTGTTAGGCACCTGGATTCTCAACCGATAGGTCGTGGGCAGGTCGAGGTTCGCCGCGGTGAGCAGGGTCTTGGTGAGGTCGACCTCGGGCTGCGCCACGGCGGTGACGTCCACCGGTGGCGTGGTGAAGGGGTTGAGGGTCGGATCGAGATTCTCTGCGGTGGCCGTGTTGGTCGCCAGCGTACCGTCCGGTGTCGAGCCGTTGGGGAAGCGTACGTTGATCACCAGATCACCGCTGTTGCCCGCCGTGAGTGGGCTGACCATGATGAATTCGACGGTGCCCGTCGAGCCCACCGCAGGAGCGTTGATGGTGGCCACATCGGTGGTCCCGACGGCGGAAACGAAGACCACCTCCGGCGGCAAGGCATCGACCACCCGGGCGTTGATGCAGTCTCCAGCAGTCGCGTTGCAGCGGTAAGTGAGGCGATACGCAAAGGTCTCCCCGGTCAACTTGGTGTTGCCCGCATCCACCTGCACCGCGCTCTTCTGCAGCGGCTGCGCTTCGGCAATACCCCCGGAGAGCGGCACCAAGGCCCAAAGCATCATCACAAAAACAAAACGGAAGCTCGGTCCGAATCTCATCGCTCTACCCCTCGCACCTAATGCCTACAAGGCGCACGTCTCCTGACTCGCAGGAGCGAGCAGGTACGCGCAGCCCTCATGATTACTGAAGAGTCCAAGAAAAATAATGACCAGGAGCTGGCTGGAAAACTCGGCCGCTAGCGAGAGCGAGACTTTTCCCAGCAGAATCGAGGCGGAGAGCCGCAGGCGATTCAGGAATCGTCGAGGTTCAACAACGATGATTCGGTCGAAACGAGCCGCTCGAAGCGCGGCGCGAGTTGTTCAGCAAGCTCCTAGACTGACGGAGCTTAGATTAGATCGCTTCGAGGGTGCAAGGAGTTTCTGAGCAGAAACTGCAATGCCATAGGAGTGTCACGCCCGACAACGGATATCGGGAATTATCTAGCGCATGCTCCCAAGAAATACTCTACATGGACAAATAAAGATAGCCCCTCTGCTCTCTATGCAAAGAGGCAAAAGTTACTACCGGCGAGGCCGCCACGGGGGTTCGAGAAGCGGGTCCGCGTTCCCGACGGTCTCACCATTTCCGCCTCGCTCATGCGTATCGCAAGGAGCCCCTGGAACTGGTGTCGACGACCGTGTTGGTCAACGTGTCGATTACCGACAAGGTGCCGTCCCCCTTCGTTGGCAATGTACGCCAAAGGCTGAGCGCCGGCGCCCCAGCGCCCCAGCTCTGCTTTCGCAAGCTTGGCGCCACGGGCTGTTAACCCAGCAGGGGTCGCTTCTGGTCTTGCCGGCTGATAGATTCGCACCTTCAGCAACTACTCGATCTTGGGGGCTCGAAGATGCCACGGCGAGGCACGCTCAAAGCTTGGAACGACGAACGCGGCTTCGGATTCATTGCTCCTGACGAAGGTGGGCAGGACTGTTTTGTTCATATCAGCGTCTTTCCCCGGGACCTTCCCCGCCCGTCCGTGGGCGAGTCGGTCGTCTATGCAGCGGAGAAAGACGGAGACGGTAGGCTGCGGGCAGTGCGGATCTATCACGACGTGTATCCGGAAACCTCACCGGCGACGGGATCTGATGCCGGCTCCCAATACGGATCCCTGGAAGCGCCCAGGCGAAGATTTTTGCCCCTCGAGGCCATCGGCGTTCTCTTCTTGTTAGCGGTGGGCGGCTACTTCGTCTTCGGAGACCACGGCCTCGCAGACCGTGTTCTGAGCGCTCGAGGCAAGGCTTGGTTCTCCGAGTCGCCGCCTCGGCAATCGGCGCCGCCGGAACCGAGCCTCGCCTTCTCCTGCGATGGCCGGACCTACTGCTCAGAGATGACATCGTGCAGCGAAGCCCAATACTTTCTCGAGAACTGCCCCGACACCAAAATGGACGGAGACCACGACGGCATACCGTGCGAACAGCAATGGTGTACGATCATCTTCAGCGATTGAGCCCGAGCTGTTCAGCGAGCCGGCCCGGCCCTACCGGCGAGCCACCGTGGATCGAACCCGGCGCGCTCCAGGTCCTCCGGGCTCGTCTCTTTCACCCTCCGTTGCTTCTCTGACTTCCTGTTGGTGAACCGCTCTTGGTGAACCGGCCAACCACTGCATCGAAGGCCAGCCCGCTGGGTACTTCAGGGGCTTGGAGGAAGGAGAGAGCCGCAGGGGGAAAGCCGAGCACGCTCGGCAAGGAGGAAGGCATAGCAGCCCGTAGTGAAAGTCGAGCCGCGCTGCGAGCGGCCCCTTTTCCGCCGAATCTTCGTTCAAAAACCTCGCCGATACCTGCATCGCCTGCTGTTTTCCGGCCTTGACTCGGTGAAAAGTCGCTCGCTCTCGCTGGCGTCTGACTTCCACCACGGGCTGCCAGAAGCTTGCTGAAGCTCCCTCACCGCGGATAGCGGAATTCAGCTGAAATAATCGTCGGAGGACCCGGACCGGTCTTGTATCGGCTCGATCTCGAGCTCGGCCGCGACCTCTCGCAGAGCGTCGTGGGCCCGCAGCAGAGCGGTTCTCTTGTTGCGGGCGAACCCCTGTGGGATTTCCCCCGTCGCCCACGCCTCGAGCCCGGTGAGGGCGACGGAGAGACCCCGCCGCGCCTTGGAGCTCAGCGGTTCCGCCGGCGGGGCCGATGTGTCCGCGGGCGAGACCGACGCGATGCTGTCGGCGTAACGCCAGCCGACGGGCGGAATGTACGCTTCAAACTCGATTCCCGGCGTTTTGCCGCGGCGAATGACGATGACGCGGTCGTCGTCGGCTGCGCTGAGGGTCCAATCGAGCGGGACCGGATCAAAGCCGGCGCGCAACTCCTCGTGATGCTGCCCCCATTGCCGGGGCCGCGTCTCGACGACGCCGCGCCGGCGACCGGTGAGCTCGCGCAAAACGCCGAAAGGCCCCGTCACCCCTTCGACCGAGACCCGGATGACGGGTATCTGCGGCCTCGGCAGTCCGTAATCGTCGATCTCCTCGGGCGGGTAGACGGTCCCGGTGATGCGCAGCTCATGCCCCGCTGGTAGCGGGATCTCGTCGTGAGTCAACGCGCTGGCGCGGCTCCCTGTGAAGTCGGACAGTCGAAATATCTCTTCCATGTCTCCTCCTTCGTAGACCCCACGGCACGCTGGCCTCGCCACCTTCTGGCTGCGGGACGAAAGCGTCGAAGGCTTCGCCAACCTCTTTCTTTCCTAGTTCCCCCAGGAAGAGCTTCCGAGACAAGGTCTTGGGGGCCAGGACCGAAGCCGCGTCGCCCTGGTGGCTGCACGCCACCTCCCCCTCCTACGAGGTCCACCTCCACGGCGCAGCGGGCGCTTTCACAGCAACCAGAAGGACACGGCACGAGCAACGCCTTTACTTGCTTGAAGGCATGACCTGCGAGAGCGCCGCCTCTGTGCAGCACCTCGGTCACGAGTCACAGCTCACCAGAGCGGGATTCTGCTCCTTACCGAAGCGGCGGTCGGTATGTTGGGGGATGAGACGAAGCAAGCCCAGGTGGGCTTCGACGTTGAGACCAGGGCGGGGGGGGGGGGGGGGGGGGGGGGGGGGGGGGGGGGGGGG
>JAXHTF010000191.1 GCA_034211275.1 Acidobacteriota bacterium | reverse complement strand
CCGGAACCTATGCCCGAACCGGTCAAGCCCGCGCCGACCCCGCCGCCAGCGCCCGAGCCCCCGACCGAGACACCGGACGAGATGCCCGACGAGGCGCCAAGCGAGGCGGCTCCGGTCCCTGCGCCCGAGCCCGCAACCGAAGGGGCCATGGCCGAGGCTGGCGAGCCCGAAGCCGTGCCAACGCCGCCGCCCACTCGGCCCGAAGAGCCAGCCCAAGCCGAGGAGTCGGAGGCAGCGCCAGCGCAGCCCATGGTCCCCGAGCCCCCCGCTCCCCCGGCGCCGGCCATGATCCCTTCCCCGGGGCGCTCCGAGCTGCGCTCCTTCACCGAGGCCAGCTGCCCCGGCTGCAAGACCGGCGAGTGGGCCCTGACCCACGAGCGCAACACCGCCGCCGGCGGCGCCGGCTGCCCGCGCAACACCCGAGACCTGGAGCAGGCGCTGCGGGACATGGCGGAAGCCGCCGGCCCGAACCTGGCCAGCGACCCGGCCCCCCTGGCCTTCTCCGACACCGTGCCGGCGGAGATCGCTCCCTATCTGGACCCCGCGGCCAGCTGCCAGCTGCTGGCGGTGAGCCTGCCGCCGGAAACCAAATACACCGGCTACCGCTACGCCGTCCGCGACGCCAACGACGGCGGAGACTGCCAGGCCGGTGAGGAGTGCAGCCTGGGCGAGGCCCGGTGGAGCGGTCACCCGGGCTTGATCAAGACCGACCACGGCACGGTGGTCTGGGCTCTATTCGAGAACTCCTCCCGCACCCAGGCACGGCAGGCGCTGTTCATCGTCTACCTCCAGCCGGAACAGGGCTGGAGGCCGGGAGGCGCCCCATGAGCCCCCAGGTCTCGACTCTGCGCTTGAATCTGTCACCACAGCTCGAAGGGCGGCTGACCTCGGAGGCCCGCAAGCTCGGCCTATCCCTCGAGGAATACGCCCTGCGGCTGCTGGAGGAGCCGTCAGCGAGGGTCCAGCGGCCGCGCACCGGCGCGGAGGTGGTGGCCTATTGGCGGCGGGAGGAGGTGCTCGGCTCGCGGCGGGACATCACCGACGCCGCGGCCCACGCCGCCGAGCTTCGCAACACCAACGATCACCGCAACTCCGCCCAACAGACGGCGAAGGATTAGGTCATGTCCCTACAGCTCCTCGATTCCGACGTTCTCTTCGACCTCCTGGCGGGCCACAGCGCTGCCATCGAATGGTTCGAGGGTCTAGAGGAGCTGCCGGCGGTGCCGGGCTATGTGGCCATGGAGCTGATCCAGGACGCCGCGGACGAGAAGAGTCTCCAGGCGGTGCGCAAGCTCATCGAGCCGCTGCCCATCCTGTGGCCCTCCGAGGACGCCTGCAACCGCGCCCTGGGCGACTTCCGCGAGCTCCACGCCTCCCACCACCTCGGCCTCCTGGACGCCCTCATCGCCGCCTGCGCCCTCACCGCCTCCGCCACCCTCCTGACCTTCAACCAGGAGCACTACCGCGCCCTCTCCGGGCTGCAGATCGAAGCGCCCTATGAGCGCCCGACGAAGGATGGTCAGCCAGCTCGCTGAACCGCCTGGATTCTGCTCAGAGCTTCGGCTTCCCTCCGCTGAGCGTGATAGAGATCCCAGCGCAGCTGGAGATTGAGCCAGAAGTCCGCGGTCATATCGAAGAACTTGGCCAGCCGTAGGGCCGTGGACGGAGTGATCCCGCGCTTCCGATTCACCAACTCGTTGACTCGCTGATAAGGCACATGGATCGCGTCCGCCAGCTCGCGCTGAGTGAGGTGCATGGGCTCCAGGAACTCCTCGCGGAGCATCTCGCCTGGGTGGGTGGGTTCTCGGTGGGTGGGTACCAGAATCATCGGATGGCCTCTCTCTCATCCCCGGTGGTAGTCAACGATCTCGACATGGCTGGGACCTTCGTCAGTCCATTGGAAGCAGAGCCGGAACTGCTCGTTGATCCGGATGCTGTACTGGCCGCTCCGATCTCCCCGGAGTGCTTCCAACCGGTTTCCGGGGGGAACTCGAAGCTCGTCCAGGACAACTACAGAATCCAGCTGATCCAGCTTGCGAGCGGCGATCCTCCAGAGCTGCCGCGGGCAGGCCTTACGGGCTCCTTTGGTGTTCCGGCCATGAAAAACGTCTTCTGTCCCGGAGCCTGCGAACGACCGGATCATGCAGACATGGTAGCACGGACCCCATGCTACCTGAGGGTGACACGCTACGCCCGGCTCGACACAACAGATCATCGTTGTGCTAGCGTATCCGGGCCTCCTATCTTCTGACCTGACCAAGGGCATCCACCGTCCCTCTTCGCCACCTGCGCAGCTCGCCTGCACGGGTGAATTCGCTTTCGTCTCTTTGGAGGATTCCTTGATGTCGCGTATTTTCTTTCTAAGCTGTCTTGCCCTGATCTTCACCTTCGCCCTCGCCCTACCAGCAGCGGGCCAGAGCTGTACCTGCTACTACGGCTCCGACTACCACGGCAATCCCATCGACCCCGCGGAGACCTACTGCGGGTACCAAGTCTGCGGCGCCGATGATCAGTACTACGAATGCACCTCCGGTGGCTGGCAGGCTATCGGCGGTGGGCCTTGCGGGACGCCGCCGGACCGCTGTGCTTGTAGCGGTGGCACTTCCTACGACGGCACGGTGGTGAGCTCCGACGCAACCTTCTGCGGCATGCAGGTCTGCGGTCTGGACGAGAACCTCTACGAATGTCGCCCCAGCGGCTGGCACGGCATCGGCGGCGGGCCCTGCGGACAAGGAGAGGCCGGCAAAGGCTGCGAGTACGACGCTGGCGCCTGCTCTTGCTCCGGCGGCTTCTACTACGATCCCGTGGATCCCCAGGGCATTCCCATCCCCACCACCTCCACCTATTGCGGCATGACCGTGTGCGGTGACGACAATCAGTACTACCAATGCACCGGCGGCGGCTGGCAGGCCCTGGGGCAAGGTCCCTGCTACCCCAACGGCACCGCCGACTACGACAGCGACGGACTCACCGACGGGCTCGAGCACATCCTCATGCAACGCTTCGCGCCGCGGGTGCGGCTGCATCTCAACGATCCTCAGCGCCCTTCCAGCGTCGAGTGGTACCTGGACCGGGTGCACATGCGCTTCCATCACGGCGCTTCGTGCCCTGACCACCAGATCCTCAACAAGGGTTCCGTCACCGCCGCCAGCCTCGTGACCCAAACCCATCAGAGCAGCGGTTACGGCGCTCCTATCTGCAGCCACGACAGCGCTTTGGAAAGTTCCAGCGGCATCAGCGAATCGAGTTTCTTCCTCCAGATCCCCAACGACAGCGAGGAAAGCTTGACCCGCCACGGCAGCACTCCCGAGGACTGGACCTGCTACGCCCACGTCTTCCCCGCCGCGACCTGGAACAACGTGCCGGCGGGACAGCTGGATGTCCAGTATTGGTTCTTCTACCCCTACAACGGTGAGTTCGACGGCACCGCCGGCTCCGCCCACGAAGGCGATTGGGAGCACATGACGGTGCGCCTGGACGCCTCCACTCTGGAGCCCTTGGCGGTCTACCTGGCGGCCCACGAAGGCGGCGAGTGGCATGATTGGTCGGACCTGCGCTGCACCGACCAGGGCCATCCGGTGGTCTACTCGGCAGTAGACTCCCACGCCAGCTTCATCGCCAACGGGATGCATCCCTACGACTTCTTCCGAACCGACTACACCACCCTGCTGGGGCCGATCTGGGATTGCCAGGACCGCATGGTCAACCTGGGCGAACAGAGCGTCCCCCTCCCCGGTGCCGGATGGAACACATACAACGGCCGCTGGGGAGAGGTCGGTGAAGAATGGCGGAGCGGTTCCAGCGGTCCCTTCGGACCGGCTGTGAAGGACAAGTGGTTCGGGGTCGAAGAGTAAGGAGAGCGCGTCGCAAGGTCCCCGGGCGGCGGCGTCACCGCCTCGCCCGGGGCCGCTCCCTCTCAGCGATCAGGGCAGCGAGTACTCGAAGACGTAGAAGTGCTGCCCGTCTTCGATGCGGATCTCCATGGTGCCGGTGAGGCCTTCGAGCTCGCCGCTGCCGGAGCGCGGGACGACCTCGATGGAGAGCTGCTGCTGGCCCTCGGTCATGATGCCGCTGTGCTGGAGCACGAAACTGCCCTCGCGGCCGCCGAGCTTGCCGGTGACCTGCTCCATCGCCACATAACCCGCCGAGCCCGGCGTGGTGGTCATGGCGGTGAGCATCTGGCCGCGGCTGCTCGCCTCCAGGTCGCCCTGGAAGGTCTTGTCGAGGACCATGCGTCCCGGCTCACCACCGGGCTCCCCCGCTCCCTCCTCCTGCGGCGTCAGCTGCACTTCGAACGTTCCTTCGGCTCGGCTCATGGTCTTTCTCTCCTGATGGGTCTGGCTCTCCTGATGAGGCATGGGCTCTTGGGTCGCTACGGGCTCCTCGGTTCCAGTTTCCTGCCCGCCAGCGGGGCTCGCCCCAGCAACCAACAAGAGGGGAACGAGCAGGAAAACGACGAGTGAGAGTCCGGCAGCGGCGAGATTGCGGGGCGGCAGATGCATCGATCAAGGTCTCCGAGAAATGAGGAACATGGGGCGTCAAGGCTTCGGGTTGCCACGGGGAGGTATTTTCGTGTTGACGAAAGGTCGCTGTCGGGCTCGCCAGCGCTTATACTCTCGCCAACTATTGGACCAACCTTCAAGGACCGCACCGGCCTGGGTGCGGAGTAGTGGATGCCCGACGCCAAACTTTCAGCCGTCAAGCCCCCCGCCGCGCTCCTAGAATACCTCGCCGAGGGACGGTGCGTGCTCTTCGTCGGCGCCGGCTTGTCGGCGTGGAGCGGCATGCCGTCGTGGAACGCGCTGCTGGAGATTCTCTGCCAGGAGCTCACCGAAGACGACCCCGACGGCCGGGAGGCCCGCGAGCTGGGACGGCTGCGGGACGACGGCAACTATCTGCAGGTGGCGGAGTATTGCCGCGACGGCCTGGGCAGTTATCGCTTCCACGAGATCCTGCGCAACACCCTCCAGCCGGACTCCGACGAGGTCCCGGCGCCCCATCGCCTGCTGGTGAACCTGCCCTTCGCCGGCATCGTCACCACCAACTACGACGCGTTGCTGGAGAACTCCTTCGCGCAGATGGGCAAGACAGTGCCGCGGGTGCTCACCCACGAGGACCGCAGCAGCCTGGGCTCCCTGCTCTTTGAGCGCCGCCCCTTCGTGCTCAAGGCCCACGGCGATCTCGACCGGGAGGAGACCCTGGTGCTCACCGCCCGCGACTACCGGGAGGTGATCCACGCCAATCCGGCCTTCGCCGAGGTCTTCTCCGCCATCCTCCTGACCCACTCGATCCTCTTCATCGGCTACTCCCTCCAGGATCCCGACTTCCGGCTGCTCCTGGACCAGCAGCTCACCGTCTTCGACGGCAACGTACCGCCGCGCTACGCACTGATGAGCGGCCTGGGATCGATCCAGCGAGACGTGCTGTGGAAGAGCGCCAGCATCAAGGTTCTGCCCTACGCCACGGAGCCGGGGCACCGGGACGGCCCGCACCACCAGGTGCTGCGCTTTCTCAAGGCGCTGGCCGCGGGAGGGCAGCCGGAGGCGACGCGCTCCGGCGCCATGGGCGGACGGTATGACTTGGAGGCCGGGGATTGGGAAGCAGGAGACTTGGGGGCCGGGGACTTGGAGTCGGATGACTTGGAAGCCGGGGACTGGGACGCGGGGGACCTGGACGGAGGCGGGTTCGAGGAAGAGTGGGATGGATCGGTGGAGATCCGAGCCCCGAGGAAAGGGTCGGGGTACGGCGCAGAAGGAGAGATGCCCCCCGCCGATCACTACGGATCCGGGCCCTCCACCGACACCCCGCCGCCTCCCCCCTCGGGCACCCGCGGAGGAACCTCCCTGGGACCACCCCCCGAAGCTCCAGCGTCGCCCGGCGAGGGCATCGACGGACGGCGCAGCGCGGCGCCGGTGCCGCAGGTGCTGGAGCACTCGAATCTCAGCCTCCACCTCGCCGAGGGCCGCATTCACAGCCGCTTCACCGGTGACGGGGAGAGCGTCTCCGGCGACGTCTCCGCCCGCCGCATGGAGCACGTGCTGGACGACCTGCGCCACGCCGTCGACTGGACTTCCGCCGAGGCTCGCCGCTTCCTGAGACGATGCAGCGAACGGCTGGCGGAGCTGTTGGATCCGCGGGTGCGCCGCGCCCTGGACGTGCTGGAGGAAGGGTCCCTGCTGCGGCTGGAAACCTCGCCGGAGCTGGCCCGCTGGCCGTGGGAGTGGGTGCGGCTGGAGGGCGACGAGCGGGAGCTGGCCCAGCGCCTGGCCATGGGCCGAGCGCCGGTGGCCATCACCGACCGCGCCCGCGGCCGGCCGCGCATCGACGGACCGCCCTCGGTGCTCCTCCTGGCCGACCCCTCCGGCAATCTGCCGGGGGCCCGGGACGAGGCCCACGTCATCGCCGAGGCCTATGAGGAAGCGGGGTCCCATTGCCGGCTGCTGGAAGGCCGCCGGGCCACCAGCGAAGCCCTGGTGGGAGAGCTTCAGCGAGGAACCTCGGACATCGTCCACTTCGCCGGTCACGGCTGGTTCGACGAGCAGGAAGCCTACCTCCTGCTGGCCGACGATCAGCGGCTGCGGGCCAGCGAGCTACGCTATTTCCTGGGCCGCCGGCCGCCGGCGCTGCTGGTGCTCAACACCCACTACAGCGCCTTCATCCCGCCGCAGATCACCGCCACGGTAGCGGGCGCCGAAGGCCATGCCGAGGTGCCGGCTCAGCGGGTCGGCCGGGACGGGTTCTCAGAAACGGCGCTGGCCGCGG
Organism: Acidobacteriota bacterium; assembly: GCA_034211275.1. Taxonomy (NCBI): domain Bacteria; kingdom Pseudomonadati; phylum Acidobacteriota; species Acidobacteriota bacterium. The sequence continues at coordinate 6,195 of JAXHTF010000191.1, read as the reverse complement.
GGGTCGGGGCGGTGGTGGGTACCTACGGATCGGTCTCCGACGCCGTGGCCGCAGAGGTGGGTATCGCCCTCCACCACGGCCTGCTGGAAGGCCTCCCCGTCGCCGAGGCCCTGCGCCACGCGCGCCCCGCGGCGCCCCCCGGCGACTCCTCCTACGATCCCACGGGGCTGCTCTATGCCCTCTCCGGCTATCTCGACCTGCGCTGGCGGGTCGGCAGCTGAGGGTCGCTGCGGGGAGAGCCTCCTTCGCCCCGCGTCACTGACCGTAGAGATAGCCTCCCCGGGCCAGCACTTCGAACTCGGGGTTGACGGTGCGAATCTCCACCTCCTGGTAACCGGAGTCGTTGCGCGGATGGGCGGAGCGGTAGCTGAGCAGGTAGTAGCCATTGTTCTGCTTGGCAATACCGCGCAGGGGTACGGAGAAATCGGGGAAATTCCAATCGTGGATCCCGCCGGTGTCCTCCGCCAGCTGATAGAGAGTCTCCTGGTCCACCCGATTGGCCAGGGCGATGGTGTGCACCGCCACATTGGAGGCGTTGAGCTCCTGCATCATGGGCGGATAGCGCACCGGATCGGTGGGGCCGGAAACCACCGACAGCTGGCTGGGGAAATCCATTCCGAAGAGGATCAGGTTCTTGCGCCCGCGGATCTCCCCCAGCGCCTCCGCCAACACGGTCAGCCCGGCATAGATGGTCGGAGTGCTCTGCATCAGCTCCTTGTCCACCGGTAGATGCTCCAGCGACGGCCCGCCGCCTTCCGAACCCGAGCGGGACTTCCACTGCCCTTCCGGCTTCTTGCCCGCGGCGGCGCGGCGCAGGGCGCGGTCGATGGCCTTGCGGTCGGTGGTGAAGTCCTGGTGCAGGCGCAGGCCGCTGTCATAGCTCATCACCGCCACCCAATCGTTGGGCAGCAGCTCCTCGTAGGCCCAACGGGCCGCTCGGCGGCTGGCGTCGGCGAGGCGGAAGAAGAGCTGGGACGAGCGGGAATCGGCGGTGGGCGGGTTGTAGAGGAGGACGACGAAGTAGCGATCCTCCGGCACCCGATCCACCGACACCCCTTCCGGCGCCGCCATCTCCAGGAACCGCCGGTTGCTGTAGAAGGTCACCGATTCGGGCGCCAGCTCGTTGCCTTCCTCCTCGATGACGAAGTCGTCCGGCCCCAATCCGAAGACCACGTTGCCGTCCTCGTCGGTGACCAGGACGTCCAACAGCACTTCCGAAACCTCCATCTCCTCGCCAAAGGCGGCGCTGGGCTTCTTCGGCTGGGGAGCCTGAGCCTCCACGAATCCAGGGCTCCAGAGCAGGAACAGGAAAACCACGAGCAGCGCGCGGCTAGCACGAAGAGAATCGACGGCGAGCATGGACAACTCCTTGTCTAGGCTCCGCGTGCGCCTCCGAGCGACCCCCGCTCCGGGCACACACAGCCTCATCCGGTGAACGTCATCCTCCACAACCAAACCCCGCCCCGTGACATTCCGCCCCCGCCCCCAACCCGCGGGACCCAATTGTTGATGGCTTGTTGATCGCCTGCAAACAAAGGCCTTTGGGCGGCTCGCATCGGCGACTCCCGCAGGGGGGACCCACTTGTTGGTTCTTGTTGGTTTCCTCCCTGGGAGTGCCGGCACCCTGCCGGCTTCGGAGGATTCTGAGCCGAAGACCGATGGCGCGTCAGGTCGGGAGTCGGGTCCTGCGGTGGGCGAAGACGCCCATCCTCGGAACCCGCACCCTCCCGCACACCGGGAGTGGCTGCGCGGTCATGGGTAAAGAGTTGATCCGTGTGGTGCTGTGCTCGGGGAGGGGTTGGGGGAAAGTCCGCAGGGGGGACCCACTTGTTGGTTCTTGCTTGTCGGTTCTCAAGGACTGTTTCCCTGAACCCCGCCGCGACTCCAGCCGTAGATAACGGCATGTACCGAAGATTCCTCTCGCTGCTCGCCCTCCTATTCCTTTCGGCGCCCACCCTGGCCGTGGACCTGGAGAACTTCTGGGATGCCCGGTCGGAGCGTCAGGGGCGCAAGGCGATCCAGAAGCTGCTCCAGGCGCAGGTCCCGGTGGCGGAGCTGCTGCCGGCGCTGCGGGCCGGGCGGCCCTACTCCGCCAAGGTCCCTACCGGCCGCCAGCTGGGCTGGCAGGTGAACCACGACTCCCAACGGCACCCCTATCTGCTGGTGGTGCCCGCTTCCTACGACCCCCAGCAGCGCTATCCCCTGCGCATCGTCCTCCACGGCGGCGTCAACCGGCCGCTGGGAGCGGTGGACGGTTCCTGGGGCGCGGCGCCGGGAGCGCCGGAGGAGCCCGGAGTGCTGCGGGTCTACCCGGCGGGCTGGTACGAGTCGCTGTGGTGGGAGCACAGTCAGCTGGAGGCGGTGGCGGGGATCCTGGCGCAGGTGCGGCGGACCTACAACGTGGACGAGAACCGGGTGGTGATGGGCGGCGTCTCCGACGGCGGCACCGGCACCTGGTACTTCGCCATGAAGGACCCGACCCCCTACGCCGCCTTCCTCGCCTGCATCGGCCATCCCGGCCTGCTGGCCAACCCCAAGGCGGATGTCGAGGGAGAGATCCACCCCTTCAACCTGGCCAACCGGCCGTTCTATGTGGTCAACGGTGGCCAGGATCCGCTCTACCCCGCCGACTCGGTGCAGCCCTTCGTCGAGCATTTTCGGAAGAGCGGCGCGGAAATCCTCTTCAGCGTTCAACACGACAGCGGCCACACCATGGATTGGTACGCTAGCGAGACCCCCGCCATCAACCGTTGGGCGCTGAAGCATCCTCGCGATCCGCTGCCGGATCGGCTGCAATGGGAGACGGCAGATCCGGACGCCTCCGGTCGCATCTCCTGGCTGATCATCGACCGCCTGGGATCCATCCCCGGAGAGAGCCCGATCCCCGATGCCAACGCCTGGAATCCCCGTCAGGGCTTGGTGCTGGGCTTGGAAGCGGATCTCGAAACCCGCGACGCGGTGCGGGTGCAGTCGGTGCACGAGGGTTCGGTGGCGCAGCGGGCGGGCATCCGCCCCGGAGACGTGCTGATCTCCATCAACGACACGCCGACGCCCACTCTGGAAGGCTTGGTCGCCGCCCTGAAGCCGCTACCCGTGGGCGCGGTGGTACCGGCGGAGATCGAACGGGAGAGCGAACGCTTGCAGCTCACCCTGCGCTATCCCCCACCCACCGCCGACAATCTCCTCTATCCCCACAAGGAGCCTTCCGGCCGGGTGATCGCCGAACGTTCGGGGAATCACTTCGCCCTCCAAACCGAAGGCGTCCGCGCCCTGCGCTTGCTGCTCTCCCCGGACGAGGTGGACCTCTCTCAGCCGGTGGTGGTGGAGGTCAACGGTCGCCAGGTCTTCAGTGACACCGTCGAGCCCGATGCGGAGACCCTGCTACGCTGGGCCTGGCGAGACGGTGACCGGACGATGTTGTTCGTCGCCGAGCTAGCCCTTGAGCTGGGCAGCGAGCCAGGCAGCAAGGCTGCGGAGGAGTGAATCTTGGAAATGGTAGATGCCATGGGCACGCTGGTCACGGTGACCTGCCCCCATTGTTTTGAAGCGCTCGAGATCCTGATCGAAGCGGAGAGCCGGGGGTCCTGGGTGCAGGATTGCGAGGTGTGCTGCAATCCCTGGCAGGTGACGGTGCTGGGGCGCTCCGGTGGAGTGCCGGAAGTGACGGTGGAAGCTCTTTAGACCTCGCCCGCCCCGTCCCCGAGCACGGCACCACCCCCGATCGCTTCCTCACCAACGCCCGCACCACCATTCCCCACCAGCCGCGAGAACGGTCCCTCGCTCAGAGCCCCCCAGAGGCCGGCAAGATGGCGGCGCTCCCAGGAAGAATCCAACAAGTGGGTACCAACTGCGGATCTCTGGCAACTACCTTGCCGCGCCCAGCGGCACCGAGGCTATCCCTTGGGCTCCTCCTCGGTGCCCATGAGGTGCTCCCAGTATTCGGGCTGGTCTTTGAGGTAGCGGTCGAACCACGCGATGATGGCACGGCTCCAGAGCTCGCGGCGGTCGCGGTCCATGATGCGGTGGTTTTCGCCGTCGAAGGTCAGCAGCTCCACCTCCTTGCCCAGAATCTTCAAGGCCGTGTAGAGCTGATGACTCTGCCCCGGCGGCACGTTGGTGTCGGCATCACCGTGGAGGAGGAGCAGCGGGGTGTTGATCTTGTCCGCCGCGAAGAGCGGGCTCTGCCCCACGAAGAGCTCCGGGTTGTTCCACGGATAGCTCTCCGCCGCCGCCACGGCGCTGTACAGATACCCCCACCAGCCTTGCCCCCAATACCCGGCGATGGAGCTGATGCCGGCGTGGGCGACGGCGGCGCTGAACAAATCCGTTCGGGTCTGCAGCAGCATGGTCATGAAGCCGCCGTAGGAGGCACCCAGGCAGCCTACCCGCTCCGGATCCACAAACTCGTGGGCATCCAAGAACCGCCGCGTCCCCTCGATGATCTCGTCCGCCACCGTGATGCCCCAATCGTTCACATGGCGGGTGGAAAAATCCTGCCCGAAGCCCGTGGCGCCGCTGGGCTGGAGCACATAGACCACGTAGCCGTTGGCGGCCCACACCTCCTTCGGATAGCGCCCGCCGAAAGTGCGGTCCGTCGGCAGGGCGCCGCCGTAGTAATAGACCAAGAGCGGATAGCGCTTCTGGGGATCGAAATCCGGCGGATAATAAACCCGCCCCACGATGGTGCCGGCCTCCTCACTGTCGAAATCCCAATCTTCCACCCGCCCCAGTTTCACGTCCTCATAGCGCTCCGGGCTCAACCGGAAGAGCAGCTGGGCTTCACCGTCCGTCGTCCCGGGGTGCAGTAACACCCGCTCCGGCTTCTGCGGCGAGCTGCCGCGGTAGGCTACCGCGCCGCTCTGCCGCGCCACGGCGAATCCTTGGACCACGTCCACTCCGGTCTCCAACGCATCGAATCGCCGCTCCGCGGAACGATAGACGAAGAGCTGAGCCCGGTCCTGATCCTGAGCGTGGACCACGACGTCGCCCGCCGCCGTCCACGCCGAGGTCAAGACCGACGGATCGAAGTCGCGGCTGATGGGATCCACCGCCAGTGTCCCCCGGTCGAGGAGATAGAGCTGCGAGTCATACTCATTCACCGGACCCTCGCCGAGGGTGGTGTCCCGACCGTCCTCTCCGAAGCCCGACGGTCCGGCGTCGATGAGGATCTGATCACCGTCCGGGCTGTAGCGGGCCGAGCCGAACCAGGTCACCCGCTGGAGCTTGCGCGGTTCCAGGGTCGCCAGATCCATCTCATAGAGATCTGCCCGGGTGAAGGGCCAGCTGGTCGCGTCGTAGATGTCCTTTCGGACCAGCAGATGCTCGCCGGAGGGGGCCACGTCCTCCAGGCTCACCGACTCCCCGCCGGCGGTGAGCCGACGGCGCACGCCGTTGCCGGGGTCCTCCAAGGACAGATGGTAGAGCGCGCCCAGCTCCCGCCACCCCGGCCAGCGATCGTTGGGACCCCGATAGCGCTTGAAGCTGCGCTCGTCTTCCTCCTGCTCGTCGGACTGTCCATAGATCAGCCCGCTGCCGTCGGGCATCCAGACGTAGCCGGTGAACCGCTCTACGTCTTCGAGCACCCTCCGGGTCTCCCCGCCGACCTCGGCGATCCAAAGATCGGCCTCCTCCTCGTCGCGCACCACGTAGCCATAGCGCAGCCCTTCCGGTGCCCACACCAAGCTTCCCTCGCCGCCTCGCAGCGTGCTCACCACCCGCCCCTCGGCGTCGCGGATCTCGACCCAGGTCTCCGAGTCCGGCGACGGCGCCGCCGGCCGGGTCAGGGTCACCGCCAGGTGGCTGCCGTCGGCAGAGAGGGCGAGATTCTCCACCGTGGTGACGTCCAGCACATCCTCCAGAGCCAGGGAGCGCTGTGCCTCCAGGCTCGTCGTCACCACCCCTTCCGGCGCCGAGAGCGTCGTCTTCAGCGGCTGGGAGTCTTGGTTGCCCGGTTCCAGCACCGCCATCACCAACAAAAGATGCTTACCGGGGGTCAAAGAGAGCTTGGCCTTCAGCGGCTCCATCCCATCCTGCTCATCCTCGGCCTCGCCGTTGTCGTCGCCTCCGGTGGACCGGGAGCGCTGCGCGACTTGCTCTCCATCGAGGAAGAGCCGGACAGGTGCCAGGTGCCAGGTGGTGCGGGTGGGCGTGGGTGGTTCCCGCCGGGGTTGGGGTGGTTCAGGGGAGGTAGTCGCC
>JAXHTF010000190.1 GCA_034211275.1 Acidobacteriota bacterium | reverse complement strand
GCCGATAGTCCATACCAAGGCTGCGCTTGACCCACTCCCGAACTTGTCTGGTAAGGTGACAAACTTGAGCGGGTGGTTTCAAGGTTTGATTGAGGCTGGTTGGCAGACGATTGAAGAAATTTGACGCCGGCCGCAAGCTGGCGGTGCGGGTGCTCCGGCGCCACCGGCTGGTGGAGCTCTTTCTGGTCAAGATCATGGGGATCAACTGGACCGAGGTCCACGAAGAGGCGGAGGCTTTGGAGCACGTGGTGTCAGAGCGTCTGGTGGCGCGCATGGACGAGATGCTCGGCTTTCCCGCCGTCGATCCTCACGGTGATCCCATCCCCAGCGCCGAAGGAGTGGTGCCCAAGGCCGAGTATCAGGATTTGCTCAGCTGCGAGCTGGGGGCGCTCTGCCGGGTTGCCCGGGTGCGAGACCAGAGCAGCGCCTTCCTGCGCTTGGTGGAGCGCCAGGGGCTGATGCCCGGCTGCCGAATGACGGTGGAGGAGCGGGATGCGGCGGCGGAGACCGTGGAGCTACGGCTTCTGCCCGGTGGCGAGCGGGTCAACCTGGGCTTTGGAGCGGCGTCGAAGATCTTCGTCGAGGCGGTGCCGGCGGGGTTGCGACAGGAAGAGTCCGCGGAGCCGGCGATCCGGCACTGAGCCCCGGTCCCTCCCTCGTAGCCCTCATTCACTCATAGCGCAGCGCTTCCGCCGGATCGATGCCGGCGGCGCGGCGGGCGGGGAGCAGGCAGGCCAGGAGCCCGGCGACCACCAGCACCGCCACCGCGGCGGCGAAGCTCCAAGGATCCCGCAGCTCGACGCCGTAGATCATCCCGCGGAGCAGCGGCATCGCCACCACCGAGACCCCGACGCCCACCACCGCTCCCAGCAGCACCGGCTTCATCCCCTCCCTCAACACCCAGCTCAAGAGTCCCCGGCGGTCCGCCCCCAGGGCGCCGCGGATACCGATCTCCCGCCGCCGCTGGCTGACCGAATAGCTGGTGACGCCGTAGACGCCGATGGTGGCCAACACCAGAGCCAGACCACCGAAGAGTCCCAGCACCAGGGTGTTGAAGCGGGGCTGAGCCACGGCCGAGGCGACCACCGCTTCCATCTTGCGCAGATTGAACACCGGCAGCCCGGGGTCGACCTCTGCCAGGGCGTCCCGCAGCGTGTTGGCCAGGGCTTCCGGACCGCCGGGGCCGCGGACGAGCACTGTGGTTTGGCGCATGGGCTGCTGCAGCTCGGGGAGGAAGAAGGTCGCGTTGGAGGGATCTCCGAGGCTGCGGGTGCGGGTGTCGCCCACCACGCCGACGACGGTGAGCCATTCGGCCTCCGGATTGTCCGGCGCTCCGAAGGTCAGGCGCTCGCCCACCGGATCCTCACCGGGCCAATAGCGCTCGGCGGCGGTCTGGTTGATCAACACCACCCGCGGAGCCCGGGAGTCGTCTCGCAGGGTCAGGGCGCGGCCGCTCTGCAGCGGAACCTCCAGCAGCTGCAGGGCGTTGGGGCTGACGGCGTGGATCACCGCCAGCGGTGCCTCGTTGGGCCCCGGCAGCGGACGGCCTTCGATGGAGAAGACCAGCACGCTCATGCCGCGGCCCATGAGCAGCGGGGACACGGTCCCCACGGCTTCAGCCCCGGGCAGCAAGGGCTCCTCCTGGCCGATACCCAGGCGCTGGTAGAGGCGCTCGTAGAAGAGCCGCAAATCGTCCATCTCCGGGTAGTCGTTGGGAGAGGGGCCGAGCTCCGCCAGCATGACTCCTTGGGGATTGAACCCGGGACTCACTGCGGTGAGCTCGGCGAAGCTGCGCAGCAGCAGGCCGCCGCCGGCGATGAGCACCACCGCCAGGGCCACCTCCACCAGCACCAGAGACTGGCGTCCCCAGCGGCTGCCACCGATCTGCGAACGGCCTCCTTCCTTGAGCGCCGGGGCGAGGTTCGGCCGGGAGCCGCGAAGTGCGGGGATCAGGCCGAAGATCAAGGTGGTGAGCAGCGAGAGGGCGAAGGCGAAGATTAGCACCCGGCTATCCACCGCCACCTCCGAAGCGCGGGGGATGGCGTCGGGGTTGAGGGCCAGCAGGGCCCGGGTGGCGCCCAGCGCCAGAGCGACGCCCAGGATTCCGCCACCCACCGCCAACAGTGCGCACTCCAGCAGCACCTGGGTGATCACCTGGCGCCGGCTGGCACCGAGAGCGGTGCGCACGGCGATTTCTCGCTGGCGGGCCGAGAGCCGTACCAGCAGTAGATGGGCGACGTTGATGCAAGCGATGAGCAGCACCACCAGCACCGCCGCCAGGAGGGTGTAGAGAGCGTCGCGGGCGTCGGCCACGAAAAGCTCCCGGATGGGCTCGATGCCCGCTCCCCAGCCGGTGTTGGTGTTCGGGTACTCGATGGCCAGCTGGTCGGAGATACGCTCCAGCTCTTGCTGGGCTTGCTCCAGGCTGACGCCCGGTGCCAGGCGGCCGAAGACGCGGATGAAGTGGGCGCCGCGCAACTCCTCCGGCGACTCGAAGGACAAAGGCAGCCAGATCTCCCGCTCCAGCAGCGGATGCTCCGGCGCGACTCCGATCACCGTGTAGGCCTGCCCGTCAATGCGTACCGTGCTCTCGAGGATCGACCGATCGCCGCCGAAGCGGCCCCGCCACAGGGTGTGGCCGAGGACCACCACCGGCGTCGCTCCGGGTTGGACGTCGTCCACGCTGAAGCTGCGCCCCAGCACCATGTCCAAACCGAGGGTGGAGAAATACCGCTCCGTGACCAGCTGTCCCAGCAGCCGCACCGGATCACCATCCCCCACCAGATTGAACTCACCGTTCTGCGCCGCCGCCAGCTGGGAGAAGCTGGTGGTGTTCTCCACCCAGTCCAGGTAGTCCGGCGGCGAGACGGTGAAGCGAGGCAGGTCGAGATCGAAATTGTGCTGCCAGATGTGCACCAGCCGATTCGGCTCCGGCACCGCCACCGGCCGCAACAACACTCCGTCCACCACCGTGAACAGCGCGGTGGTGGCGCCAATGCCCAACGCCAAGGTCAAGAGCGCCGCCAGGGCGAAGGCCGGCTGATGCCGCAGGCTACGGAAGGCGAGTCGGAGTTGATGTCCCATGATTGTTGCTCCCTATCGTAACCCGGGCGTGGGTGGATCGTAGAAGAATAGAGTGGGTGGTGGAGCACCGTCGGGAGACGGCCCCCGGGCTGGTGATCGATATTTCTATGGTCCGGTGGGGGCGATTTGTTCTACACTAGGATTATCCATCGCCGTGGGTGCCCTCCTTCGTCGCATGCTGCTCGTCGAGCGGCCCGCCGTCGAGGGCACAGAAAAGGTCCTTCCCCCCCGGGACCCAGCGGTCCAGATACGGCCTGCTTTCTTCAGGGTTTCGAGGTGACAGGCCATCGGCACTTGGAGTGATCTAGAATGTTCTTGATGAAGCGCAAAAGACTTTTCTTGCTGGCTCTGCTCCTCGCGCTGCTGACGATCTCTCCAGCGTCGGACGCGCAGACCGGATTCCAGCTCATCGTCAACGAGGACAACCCGTACCAGTCCGTCAGTCGCGACCAGGCCGCTGACTTCTTCCTCAAGAAGGACACCTCCTGGGAGGACGGAACGCCGGTGGAGCCGGTGGACCTGTCCAAGCCGGCGTCGGTTCGCGAGGCGTTCTCGGAGACGGTGCTCAAGCGGAGCCCCAACGCCATCAAGAAGTATTGGCAGCGGCAGATCTTCACCGGGCGCAACTCCTCGCCGCCGGAAAAGGGCAGCGAGGCCGAGGTCATCGCCTTCGTGCGCGACAATCGCGGGGCCATCGGCTATGTCTCCACCGGGGCTCGCCTCGGGGACGGCGTGCGGCGCCTCGATCTCAACTAGGCCAAGTCTCAACGGAGCTCGCGCGGCCTTTCGCTCGACACTCCCTCAATATTCCAACAGCTTGCGGGCAGCGGTAGCCATGCGCTCCTTGCCCGGCAAATACTCGCGCTCCAGCGGCGGCGAGTAGGGAACCGGTGTGTCCAGGGCGCCGAGGATGCGTACCGGGGCGTCCAAATATTCGAACGCCTGCTCCTGAATTTTCGCCGCCAGGCTCTCGCCGATGCCGCCGGTGCGGTGGTCCTCGTGGACGATGAGCACCCGGCCGCAATGGCCCGCCACCGCCAGCGCCGCCGGCAGATCCAGCGGGGCCAGAGAGCGCAGGTCCAGCACCGAGCACTGGGCGCCGTCCCGGGCCAGCTCCTCGGCGACCTCCAGGGCCAGGTGGACGGAAGCACCGTAGGAGAGGATCGCCAGATCCGAGCCGGCGCGGCGTAGGGCAGCCCGCCCCAGGGGTACATGCCCCGCCGTCCCCGGCAGTGGCGGGGACGCCTCGAGGCGCTGGCGCCGCCGCGGGTCGCGGTAGAGGGCGATGTGCTCGTAGAAGAGCACCGGATCCGGATCCGCCAGGGCGCTGAGAAAGAGGGCGCGGGCGTCCTCCGGGGTCGAGGGAGCGACGATCTTGAGGCCCGGCACGCGGTACAACCAGGCTTCCGTATTCTGGCTGTGGAAGGGGCCGGCGGAGCGCAGTCCGCCCCAGGGCAGGCGCACCACCATGGGCACCGAGGCGCCCCAGCGGTAGCGCAGCATGGCGGCGTTGTTGACCAGCTGATTGAAGCCGGTGGCGACGAAGTCGTTGAATTGGATCTCCGCCACCGGGTGCATGCCCGCGAGGGCCGAACCCACCGCGGCGCCGAGGATGGCGCTCTCCGCCAGCGGAGCGTTGACGATGCGCTCTCCCAGCTCGTCGAGGAGTGGGCGCAGCAGCAGGAAGGCGTTGCCGTAGGGCGCACCCACGTCCTGGCCCAGGACGAAGGCCTCGGGGTCGTGACGCAGGCCTTCGCCGATGCCTTGGGTCAGCGCTTCCAAGAAGGTTGCTCCGTCGGGGTCGAAGGGGCTGCCGGCCTCGACCTTCGGCAGTTCGGGGAAGGGCGGTGCCGCCGCCGGACGCTGGTCGAGGATCTCCACGTGCCGGCGCCGGGGCTCGTCGGCGAGCACTCCCCGGCCGGCGACTGCTGGCTCGGGCCAAGGGGCGGCGACCAGGCGCTCGGTGGCCTCGTCCACCACCGCCGTCACCTCCTCTCGCAGAGCCTCCAGCTCCTCCGAGGTCAGCAGGCCGGCCTCCATCAGCCGCTGGGGGTAGGTCACCAGCGGATCCTTGGGAGCCCAGAAGCGGAAGGCCTCGGGGTCGCCGTAGCCGCCCTCCCGCAGCTCCGGATACCCCCACCCCGGCCGCGGATCGTGGCCCAGATAGAGGGAGTCGTCGTGATGGGCGTGGCCGCATATGCGCAGCGCTACCAGCTCGACGAGGGTTGGCCCCACCCCTTGGCGGGCGCGGAGGGCGGCCCAGGCGAAGGCGGCGGCGATGGCCTCCGGGTCGGTGCCGTCGACGGTGCAGGCGGGGACGCCGTGGCCCAGACCCCGGTCCGCAAAGGTGCGCACCGCCGCCTGCTGGTGCACCGGGGTGGAGAGGGCGGTTTGGTTGTTCTCCACGCAGAAGACCGCCGGCAGGTGCCGGGCGGCGCAGAAGTTGAGGGCCTCGTGCCATTCCCCCAGCGAGCTCCCGCCCTCGCCGATGAAGGCCACGGCGATACGGCCTTGTTCTTCCCGCTGCATCGCCAGGGCGAGGCCGGTGACGGTGGCGGTGGCGATGGACAGGGGAGCGGTGGGGGGGAGGATGCCGCGGGAAAAGTCCCCCAGGTGCAGATCCTTGCCGTCCATGGGCGGTCCGGCCTTGCCGCCCTGGGCGTTGAGCAGCCGAAAGACGCCGTCGGCGGAAGGATCCATGGCCAGGGCGACGCCGGCATCGCGGATCAACGGCGCCACCACGTCGCCGCCCCAGGAGCCGTCGTCCCGCCGATGGCTCTCGCCCCGCCGCAGCCGTAGCGCCGCGCCATAGACCGCCTCCTGACCCAAGGAGCGGAAGCCTTTGCCCTGGAAGGGCCGGTTCTCGAAGCGCAGCTCGCCGCTGGTGAAGAGGGTCTTGAGGCGGCTGTCGGCGGCGCGGGTCAGCAGCATGCCGCGGAGCAGCTCCCGGCGCTCGTCGGCGGTGAGGGAGGCGCGAAGAATCTCCCGCCGAAGGCAGCCTGTCACCGCCGCCACCAGCTCGTCCCGGGCTTGCCCCAGTCGTTCCGCCACCGTCACCCCGGGGATGGTCTCCCCTAAATGCTCCCCGCTGGCTTTTTCCAGGCGCCCCTGGAGGGCTCGGGTCAGCCCGTCGGCCACCCGCCGAGCCAGCTCCTCCAGGTCGCCAGCTCCAGGACCGGCGGTCACGGCCTGATCGAAAACCTCCAGGCAAAGCTCCAGAGCGTGGGGATGGCGCTCCGCCACGAAGGCGCCGAGGCGGCGGCGGAGGGTGCCGAGGCTCGGCTGCAGCGGGTTGGGATCTGGGGGAGGGGACGGCATCTTCAGAATTTCCGCCGTCGATGCTAGCAGTCGGGGGGACTTCTCGAATCACCCGCGAGAATGAAAAATAGATCTTTGCGGTCGGGGGTATTTTCAGGACAGTTTCTGTCGCCCCTCCGGGGCTTGGGAGATCTTCGGATCGCATACCCGGGGCTTGCGCCCCGGGCTAGATGCCTCCGCCCCTCCGGGGCTCGGGAATTCCTCGGATCCCATACCCGGGGCTTGCGCCCCAGGCTAGATGCCTCCGCCTCTGCGGGGCTTGGAAGATCTTCGGATCGCACACTTCGTCAATGCAGTAGTCTGCGGCTACGAGCCAGCCCAAGAGAATTTCCGCACACGGAGCCGACTACGCCATGGACCCCCACGACGAGCAGGAATCCCCCCGACGGTTGGAGCCGGAGTCCGCTGCTGCGGAGGCCGGGGAGGCTCCGGCGCCGGAGGCGCAAGAGAGTGCGCAACCAGGGGCGGGAGACCGTGCGGAAGAGGAAGGTGGCAGGCCCCGGCCGCGGTGGGGCCGGCGGGTGCTGTGGGGGGCGCTGGCGTTGTTGGTGGTGTCGGTGCTCTACCAGCTCGTCACCTGGCCGGACGTGGCGGAGCTGGCGGAGGCGAATCCGGAATCCACGGCGTTCATCGACGCCTACGAGAAGCGCGCTCGGCGGGCCGGTGAGGAGCCGGCGGTGCGCTGGCAGCCGGTGCCCTACTCCCAGATCTCGCCGCACCTCAAGCGGGCGGTGCTGGTGGCGGAGGACATCGGCTTCTTCGATCACCAGGGCTTCGCCACGGAGGAGGTGAAGGCGGCGCTGAAGGCGACGTTGGAGGAGGGCAAGCCGCTGCGGGGAGCCTCCACCCTCAGCCAGCAGCTGGTGAAAAATCTCTGGCTCTCGCCGTCGCGCAACCCCTGGCGCAAGGTCAAGGAGGGGCTGCTCACCATGCAGCTGGAGCGGGAGCTTTCCAAGCGGCGGATCCTGGAGCTCTATCTCAACGTCGTGGAGCTGGGGCCGGGGATCTACGGAGCGGAGGCGGCGGCGCGGCATTATTTCGGCAAATCGGCCTCGGCCCTCAGCGTGGCGGAGGCGGCGGCGCTGGCGGCTTCGTTGCCTCGGCCTTCCAGCTGGCATCCGGGGAGCGGCAGCCGCGGCTATCAGAATCACATCCAGCGCATCCGGCGCCGCATGGACAAGGCCACCTGGCTCTGGAAGGTGATCTGAGCCCCGGCGGGTCAGGGCGGTATGATCAGCGGACTATTGTTCTGCTGAAGGAGACATCATGCGCGAAGGATCCGTCGAACCCGTTCTGGTGAATCATTGTCGCCGGGCTGCTGTAGCTCTGGTGGCCCTTGGCTTCGTTCTGGCGTCTTGGTGGGCTGTAGCTCCCGCTGTGGCGCAGGAAGCCCCATCCCCCGAGGCCCCATCCCCTCAGGCACAAGCCATGGCGTTGATCCAGGCCGAGAAGTGGGACGAAGCGGCAGCGAAGCTGGAGGCGCTGCTGGCGGAGGATCCTTCCCAGGGCGGTCTGTGGATGATGCTCGGTCAGGCGCAGCTGCGCCGGGGTGAGGCGGAGGCGGCTCTCGAAGCCTACGACCGCGCGGCGGAGGTCGGCACTTCGCCCTTGGGAGTCGCCTATCGCAAGGCCGGCGCCTACGCCACCCTGGGACGGGCGGACGAAGCTTTCGCCGCCCTCGACGTGGCCCTGGACCGGGGCTTCCCGGTCCCCGACCGCCTGCGCACCGACCCCGACCTGCAGTCTTTGCAGCAGGATGAGCGCTTTGAGGCGGCGGTGCAGCGGGCGGAGGTCAATGCCCGCCCCTGCGCCTTCGACGAGGTCTACGAGCAATTCGATTTCTGGCTCGGGCGTTGGGAAGTCTACGGCCCCAACGGCCAGCTGGCGGGACACAACCACATTCAGCGGACGGAGCAGGGCTGTGTGGTGGTGGAGAATTGGCAGTCCGCCTCCGGCAGCACTGGCCGCAGCGTCAATTTCTATGACCCGGGCCTGAAGGTCTGGCGCCAGATCTGGACCGACAGCCGGGGCACGGTGGTGGACGTCAGCGGCAAGTTCGAGAACGGCGCCATGCGCTTCGCCGGCGAGCACCGCTATCCCGACGGCCGGGTGGTGCCCTACCGCATGACCTTCACTCCCAACGAGGACGGCACCGTGCGCCAGCTCATCGAGGAGTCGCCGGACGGTGGCGAGGAGTTGGGGGTGGCCTTCGACGGTCTCTACAAGCCGGTGGAGGACGCCGAGGCGGACGCTGCAGCCGGTGACTCCTGACCTGCGGCTCGCTCGCTGATTTGGTGGGCTGGCGCCCACCCTGCCGATGCTGTAGGAGGACCGGATTTCACCGCCGGCTCCGGCTCGGATAGCCTCGGGTGGTGAGCGAAGAATCTCCCCACACCCACCGGGACCCCGGGGCGGAGAATGCGTCTGGGGAAGTGCTGCTGACCGGGGCCACGGGCTTCGTCGGCCGCCATCTCTATCCTGCCCTGGAGGCCGCCGGTTATCCCGTGCGCTGCGCGACCCGACGGCCCGATGCGGCGGCCCGCCGGCGGCCGGAGCGCCGCTGGGTGCGCCTCGATGTCGACCATCCGGAGACCTTGGTTCCGGCTCTCGAGGGCTGCCGTTTCGCGTACTTTCTGATCCACGAGATGGGCGGCGACGGGCGCTACGAGGAGCGGGAACGCCGTGCCGCCGAGGCGTTTTCTGCCGCCGCTCACGAGGCCGGCGTCGAGCGCATCGTCTATCTCGGCGGGGTGGCGCCGGCGGGCGAGGCCTCGCGCCACCTGCGTAGCCGCCTGGGCACCGGCGAGGTGCTGCGCTCCGGCCCGGTGCCGGCGCTGGAGCTACGGGCGGGGATGGTCATGGGCGCCGGCAGCGCCAGCTGGCAGATGGTGCGGGATCT
Organism: Acidobacteriota bacterium; assembly: GCA_034211275.1. Classification (NCBI taxonomy): domain Bacteria; kingdom Pseudomonadati; phylum Acidobacteriota; species Acidobacteriota bacterium. The sequence goes on along the minus strand of JAXHTF010000190.1, from coordinate 3,658 downwards.
GGCGGCGCGGCTGCCGGCGATGATCTTGCCCCGCTGGCTGCGCAATCATTCTCAGCCGGTATTCATCGACGACGTGGTGCTGGCGCTGCTGGCGAGCCTCTCCTTGCCGCTGGCGGAGAGCCGCTGGCTCGATCTGCCGGGGCCGGAGGCGTTGACCCACCGCGAGCTCCTGGAGCGGGTGGCGGCGCGGCTGGGTCGCCGGCCGCTGCTGCTGGACGTGCCGGTGCTGACGCCCAAGCTGTCGAGCTATTGGATCGCTCTGGTGACCCGCACCCGCTGGGCTCTGGCCCGGGAGCTGGTGCAGGGGCTGACCTCGGATCTGCTGCCCTCCGGCGAGAGCGTTTGGGACCAGCTGCCGGCCCCGTGCCTTCAGGCTCGTCCGACGGAGCTCGAGAGAGCCATCGAGCTGTGCCTATCGGACGAAGAGGCCCTGAAGGACGAGAAGAATCCCGAGTCTCCGAGCCCCGCCGCTCTCCGCCGCCTCCGCGCTCTGGCTCACGACTGGACGCAGCAGAGGGCCGCTCCGGGCGGCGCCTCATGAGCCGGTCCCGGGAGCGGGATCGAGCTCCGGCAGCTCCAGCCTGGCGGCTCTACGCCGCGGTGGCGGGATCCTGCCTGCTCTTCGCGGCGGCGCTGGCGACCCGGGATCGGGTCAGCGTCTGGCTGTCCACCGGCATGGCGGCGGCCCTCGCCATGACCCTCTGCTTTTGGGTGGACGGCCCGGCCCTGCGCCGGCTCTTCCGAACCCGGCCGGGCAACGTGCTCCAGGGGCTGGCGGGGGGTGTGGTCATGGCTCTACTCACCCATCTCCTCTACCCGGTGACGGTGGCCCTGCTGCCCAACCTGGCGCAGCAGGTGCGCGGGCTCTACGCCGACCTGGCGGCACCGCCGGGGTTGGTGGCGGCGCTGCCGGTGCTGGTCGTGGTGGTGGTGGCGGAGGAGTGCATCTGGCGCGGCGTTCTGATGGATGCCGTGCTGGGGAACGCCGCGGGCGGCCGGCGGATGGTGGCGGCGGTAGTCCTCAGCAGCCTGATCTACACCCTGCCCCAGCTGGGCAGCGGCTCGCCGGTGCTCTTTGCGCTGGCCTTGGTGTGTGGCCTGGTGTGGGCGGCGCAGCGGTTGTGGAGCCGCAGCTTGGTCACCCCCACCCTCACTCACCTGACCTGGAATCTGCTGGTCTTCGTCGCCTTCCCGCTGGAGCGCGTCAATCCACCGGTGTGACGTGCTCCTCGATCTCCAGACCGCGCTGCGCCAGGGCCTCGAGGATGGGGTCGGCGAGCTGCTCCGACACCGGAATGTGAACTCCCGTGAGGCTGATCCGGTCGTCGAGAATCAGGCCGCTGGCGAGACCCGCCGGAGTGCCCACGGTGCGCGCCATGGCGGAGTCGTCACCGGCGGTGCCGTAGGCCACTAGCCGCTTGGTGACCTGCTCGTTCCGGCCGGCGGCATTGACGGTGAGGAAGTGGTGCTCGAGGACCACCATGTCCCGCTCGCCGGGGGCGTATTGCATGCGCTGCTGGAGCAAGTGCGCCACCAGGTCCAGGGGAGCGCCGTACTGCGCCGGCAGCGGCTGGGAGGAGAGAAGGCCGAGCCAGCGGAAGCGCTGCGCTACCTCCTGCGCCGAGATCGCCTGCAGTGGGGAGGAGGCTTCCGAGGGCGCTTCGCCAGCGCTCTTCTCGAGCCTCTCGGCGAGGGCTCCGGCGAGCTGCTCTTCGCCGCTCCCGGTGCCTCCCTCCAGGCCCAGTCGATGGGCTAGCCATTCGCCGTAGGTGGCGCCGGCGTGGTCGCGCTCTTCCAGATCCAGCAGGTCGAGCTCCAGCAGGGCGATGAGGGTGCGCGCCCAGCCCGGGTACCGGAAGGTGCCGCGGAAGAGATCCGGAACCTCCTCCAGGTGGTAGGGCTCGCGGTATTTGAGCGAGTCGCGGGTGGGGTAGACCTCGAGCTCGCCGATCCCCGGCACCTGCGCCGAGCGCAGGGCGTCGGGGTAGTAGGGGTGGGGATGCTCCACCACCTTGCCGTCCTGCAGGTAGCGCACCGAGCTGCGAGCGGAGAGCAAAACTCCTCGGGGGCTCCAGCTGAGCTTGTAGCCGAAGGGGTTGTCGTTGGCCTCCGGCGCCGGTAGTCCGCCGCAGTAGGAGGTGAAGCCGAGGATCTCGCCGCCCTCTCCGCGCACCCGACGGATCACTTCCATGGCCATCATGTGGTCGATGCCCGGATCCAGGCCGGTCTCGTTGAGCAGCAGTACGCCACGCTCCCGGGCCTGGGAGTGGAGGGCGCGCATACCGTCGCTGACATAGGAGGAGGTGACCAGCGGCACCCGCGCTTCCAGACAGCACTCCGCCACCGCCACGTGGCAGTCGGCGGGGAGCAGGCTGATCACCACGGCTGCGTCGTTCACAGCCTTCTGCAGGGCGGCGCGGTCGCTGATGTCCAGCTCCATGGCGCTGGCGTGGGGGCGCTGGGCCACCAGCTCCTCGGCGCGCTCGATGTTGAGGGCGGCGACCTGGACCTCCGTGTCGGGCCGCTGGGAGAGCTCGTCGAGGAGGGGCTTGACCACCAGGCCGGCCCCGAGAACCAATGCTTTCTTCATCGCGCTTTCCTTTTTGCTGACTCGGTCAAGACTCGGCTCGGACGTGTTCTTCGAGATAGCGATAGCGGGGGGTGAGCTCGCCGCCATGGGCGATGACCGCGTTGAGCACCGCCGCCGGCAGCGACAGGTGCTCGAAGCTGACGTCGTAGTCCGCCGCCACCAGACCGGATAGGAAGGGGAAGAGGGAGTCGCCGAAGCTGTCGGAGGCGTCCCGGGGGAATTCCGTCGGCAGATTGTCCACCGCCAGCACCACCGGGCCGTGGCCCTCGACGCCGTCGGTGGCTTCGCCGGTTTCCGGATCGTAGACATAGACCGGCTGCTCCGGGGTGGTGGTGCGCACGGTGGCTTCCACCGAGCCCTCGATGTCGCAGGAAAGGTCCGCGATCACCCGCAGTCGCGGCGGCTGGCCTCGCCACAGCTCTCGCAAGTTGCCCCGGGTCACCAGCTTGGGGTGCCCCGGTTCCCAGTAGATGCCGTTGACCAGGACGGTCAGGTGAGGCAGATGGCGACTGAATTGGAAGCGGTCCTGGCGCCGGAAGACGACTTTGTAGATGGCTCGCCGGGAAGGGGCTTCGGAGGTGCTCAGGCGCTCCAGGTCGCTGGGCTCGATTTCCACCACCGGCAGCCGGTCGAGAATCTCCTGGGCACCCTGGGAGACGTTGCCGCCGCCGGTGAAGCCCACCACCAGGGGGTGGATGGCCCGGTCGATGCCGTGCTCCCGGATCTCCTGCCCCACCTCTTCGGCGAGGAAGCGCTCGGCGTCGTCGACGCTCCGATACCGGTGCGCCGGCTGGACGGCGGCGAAGGGAGTCTGGATGCCCTCGTGCTCCATGCGCCGGCCGAAGGTCCACAGCGCGTCCACCATCCCGGCGTAGCCGGCGTGGCGGCCGAAGAAGATCAGCCGGCGGTCGAAGCGGTCGACGATGGGCTCATAGTCGATGAGGGTGCAGCGCTTCTTCAGCACCTCCCGCAGCAGGCCCATATTCTCCGGCTGGCCTTTGATCACGTGGGAGAAGCACAGATGGGGCTTGGCCGCCTGCAACAGCTCCTCCGGGATGTCACGTCATT
>JAXHTF010000189.1 GCA_034211275.1 Acidobacteriota bacterium | reverse complement strand
CAAGACCCTGCCCTTGGGCATCAGTCGCCGGCTCATCGACTTCCTGGCCAACAAATGCTCGGCGGTGGTGACCAACGTGCCCGGCCCGGCCCACGAGCTCTACATCGCCGGTCGCCGGGTACGGGAGCTGGTCTTCTGGGTCCCCCAACGAGCCGATATCGGCATCGGCATCTCCATCCTCAGTTTCGCCGGCACGGTGCGGGTCGGCGTCTATACGGACGTCGAGCTGGTTCCCGATCCCCAGCGGTTGGTCGCCGCTTTCGAGGAGGAGTTTCGGATGCTGTCCGGTTCCTTGGAAGAAGGCGGCTCGCTGGATAGTGCCCCCGAGGAAGACCCTCAGAACGTGTAGCGAATCCGGTTGAGGAGACGGAGGTCGGTCTCCTCGACGCCGAGGGGAGGCTGGTTGTCGTGGAGCACCGAGAGGCTCAAGCCCAGCCGCGCCCGCTCGGTGAGCTTGACCTGAAACTCCGCCTCCTCGAGGATGCGGAAATCCTCCACCTCGTCGATCTTGATCTGGAAGTACGTGGTGCTCACCAGGCTCAGGCGCTGGTCCGCGGAACCCATCTTGAAGCTCAGATAATTGGTCCAGCGATGGTTGCGGGACTCCAGCTCCTCGCCGCTGCGCACCTCCTCCGAATCCAGCTTCTCGTACTCGTACATATAGCCGGTGCCGGCGAAGATTTCCCGCTGCTTCTGGATCAACAGGCCGAAGCGTAGGCCGGCTCCCACCAGGTAGCGCGTGTCGAGGCGCAAGAACTCGTTGAATTGGTATTGCACGAAGGTCTCGACGCCGAAGTCGGGGCGGGTCTTGCGCACCCAGCGCAGGTGGGCGAAACCGTCGTTCACCGAGCGCTCCTGGTTTTCCTCGGAGAAGCTGTAGTTGCTGGCGAGGAAGATCAGGCGCTTGGTGTACGGGTCGGCGTCGGCGGCTTCCATCTCTTCCTCCACCGCTTCTTCCGGCAGGGCGTCGGCCCCCGACGGGGTTCCGGCAGCGGCGGTGGCCACCGCCTGTTCGCTGGCGTGGGCGTCCTCCGGCGTCGGCGGCACTTCCAGGACGGCGTGCTGGAGGTGGAAGCCAGTGCCGATGGAGAAGACGTCGGTGTTGCCGTCGCGGAGCGCCAGGGAGAGATCGAAGTGACCGCTGTAGCCCGACTCCTCGGCTCCCAGGCGCAGGCGCTCGGTGTTGATTTGAGCGTCGGCGGGGGCCGTCAGCAAGACCAGCGCCAGCGCTGCGACGAGCTGGCATTGGAGGGTCGAGAAGGACGAAGGGCTGCGAGATGGACGACGTTTCATGATGGGGCTCCCGGTGGTTCGGCGGCCGGAAGATACCACGAGGCCTCCCCGTGCGCCCCGTACCTGGAACTCCGGGGAGCGTTGACCTGGGAAGCAAAGCTGTTAGGATCTCCCAAGAAGTCCCGCGCTGCTTTTGCCGCGCGGGGCTTTTTGTACCTTGAGCGCCTTGCATCCGCCGAAAGAGCGCGCATCCGCCGCAAGGGCGCTAGCCGAGAGAAGAGCCATGAAGACCACTTCCACCAGCGATCTGACCCCATCTCACGAAGAGCCTCTCCTGGAGAGCGCCGGCCGCCTCGTCCCTTTCATTCAAGGAGCTCCGGAGCCTTTCCCGAGCCAGGAGACCCTGCAGGGCCAGGAGCCGGCGGAGGGGGTCGAGCTGGTGGAGAAGCTGGGCAAGGCGCTCCACGCCTACGGCTGCCCGGCCCACCGGCTGGAGGACGCTCTGGTACGGGTCAGCCGCCGGCTGGGCCTCGAGGGGCAGTTCTTCTCCACTCCCACCGCCCTCTTCGCCTCCCTGGGTACCGGCCGCCAGCGGCGCACCTCGCTGCTGCGGGTGGAGCCCGGCGAGGCCAACCTGGAGAAGCTCTCGCGCCTCGACGCGGTGCTCGGGCGGGTCATCCGCGGCACCCTCTCTCCCGCCGTAGCGGCGGAGGAGGTGGATGCCATCGTCGACTCCCGGCCGCGCTACGGGGCCCTGGTGACCACCCTCTCCTTTGCCCTCGCCTCAGGCTCGGCGGCGCATTTCTTCCACGGCGGGTGGGCGGAGATCGTCGGCGCCGCGGGCATCGGTCTGCTGGTGGGATTGTTGGCGCTGGTGGCGGGGCGTTCCCCCACCACCGGGCGTCTGCTGGAGCCGGTGTCGGCGGTGGTGGCCTCGTTCCTGGCGGCGGTCTTCGTCACCCTGCCGGGGATGCCGCCGGCATCGCCGTTTCTGATCACTCTGGCGGGGCTCATCGTGCTGCTCCCCGGCCTCAGCTTGACCATTGCGCTCTCGGAGCTGGCCACCCGCAACCTGGTCTCCGGCGGTTCCCGCCTTGCGGGGGCGGCGCTGGTCTTCATCACCCTCGGCTTCGGTGTCGCCCTCGGCGGCACCCTGGGGGCGGAGCTCCTGGGCTCGCCCGCCGCTGCGACCCCGACGCCGCTGCCGCCGTGGACCGAGCTGCCGGCGCTGGCGGTGGCGACGCTCTCCTTCACCGTGCTCTTCCGCGCCCACCCGCGGGAGGTCGGTTGGATCTTCACCGCCGGTGCCATCGCCATCGCCGGCGGCCGCTTGGGGACCGAGTGGTTGGGGCCGGAGCTTGGAGCGATGGTGGCGGCGGTGCTGCTGGGCATGGGCAGCAACCTCTACGCCCGCCTGCTGGACCGCCCTTCCGCCAACACCCAGCTCCCCGGCTTGATGCTGGTGGTGCCCGGCAGCCTGGGCTTTCGCGGGCTGGCGGCGCTCATCGAGCGGGACACCCTCACCGGCGTGCAGACGGCGTTCTCGGTGAGCCTGGTGGCCATCGCCCTGGTCACCGGTCTGCTCATCGCCAACGTCCTCTTGCCGCCGAAGCGCTCGCTCTGAGGTCTCTCTTCGGGGGAACTCGAGGGTCTCAGGGGAGGCCGCGGCCGGTGACCAGGTAGACCGCGAAGCTTCCCAGCCAGTGGCCACCTTCGTAGTGCTCGCCGGTCACCGCCGCCAGGCCGGAATCCCGGTGCCGGAGCGCCGCGGCGTCGAGGACCGGCCGGCGGGGATCCTCGGTGGGCAGGCCGGCGGAGATGCCTTCGAGCATCCAGGCCCGGGCCAGGTTGAGGCCGTCGAGGTGGGCCAGCTTGGGATCGCTGGGATCGGTGACCACCGCCGGCGGCAGCCACTCGTCGTCTTGCTTCAGAGGGAGGTCGGGGAGGAAGGCTCCCAGCCAGGCGGCGAAGCGGGGTGGGTCGAGTACCCGCCGCATCAGATCCGCCTCCGCCAAGCACGGGGACAGAAAGTCTTGCCCGGAAGGCTCGTAGCTCAGCGGGCAATGGCGATCCTGGAGGTAGAGCTCCCGGGAACGCTCTTCTAGTAACCGCGCTAGACCCTCATCCCCCGCGATGCGCGCCCAATCCAGCGCCAGGCCGAAGGCGAAGGCGGTTTGGGAGTGCTCGCCGGTGCGGATGGGATGGGTGAGCTTGGGCAGCCACTCCCGCAGGCGATCCGCGGCTTCCTTTTCCAGCGGCTCCAGCGCCCGGGACCACCCCGCGACGTCCTCGTCGTTGCTCCACTCCCGCAGCTCCGCCGCCAGCTGCAGCAGCCACGCCAGACCGTAGGGCCGCTCGAAGGAGGTCCGCCCGGCTCCCCGCAGATAGGCCACCTCGGCGGTGATGTTCTCCGGCGTCAGGCTCTGGGCCACTGCCTTGCGGGCGCTCTCAGCGAACGAAGCCTCGGGGAATTGCCGCGCCAGCCGCACCAGCAGCCAATGCCCGTGCACCGACGAATGCCAGTCGTAGCAGCCGTAGAACGCCGGCGTCAGCTCCCGCGGCGGCTGGACATCCTCGTCGCTCTGGAGCACGTGGGCAATCTTGTTGGGGTACTCCTGATGCACGCAGGAGAGCGCCAGCTCGGCGAAGCGCGCTACCGAGGCGGCATCCAAGCCCTGTCGGTCATCCATGGAGCTATCGGCCATGGCAGGAACCGTACCGGAGACGGCGAGGAGGCTCAAGAGCAGCAGGCTCAGGAGCGGCGAGAAGACGCGGCGTTGGGCTCGTTTCACGGGAACGAGTTTAGCAGCCGTGGATGCTTCTCCGAATCACCCGCAAAGACGGAAATAGGCCCTCGAGGGTGAGCCGTGGAAACAAGGCCGGATGAGATGCAGTCTCGGCCCATGTGTAGGGGCAGGCCTAGTGCCTGCCCTCGATCGTGATGGGCTCTCGGCAAGGGCGACCACGAGGGTCGCCCCTACCGCTCTGACTCAGGTCGTTGTGGGCGTTGGCTCGTTCCGAGCTAGGCCCCAGCCACCGCTCGCACCGGCGGAGTGTCGGCCAGCTCGAGGGCGCAGTCGAGAGCCAGGCGCAGGTCCTGCCAGAGGTCCTCGGGGTCTTCCAGGCCCACCGAAAGGCGCAGCATGCCGTCGTCGATGCCGCCGGCTCGGCGGCCTTCCTCGCTCACCACCCGGTGGGTCAGTCCTGCCGGATGCTGGATCAGGGTGTCGGTGGAGCCCAGGCTCACCGCCGGGGTGATCAGGCGCAGGCTGCGGAGCGTGCGGGCGGCCATTTCCAGGCCGCCGGCGACGTCGAAGGCGATGAGGCTGCCGGGGCCGCGCATCTGGGTGCCTACAAGGCCCATGGGGTCGCAACCGGGGAGGCCGGGGTAGAAGACTCGGGTCACCGCCGGGTGCTCGAGCAGTCGCTGGGCCAGGATCTGGGCGCCCTGCTGGGCCGCCCGCACCCGCACCGGCAGGGTGGTGAGGCCGCGGTGCAGCAGATAGCCCCCGAGGGGGTGGAGCACCGCGCCGGTGACCAGCCGCACCTGGCGCAGGGCGGCGGCCCATTCCTCGTCGGTAGCCACCACGCCGGCGAGGACATCACCGTGGCCGCCGAGGAATTTGGTGGCGCTGTGGAGCACCATGCGGGCGCCCAGTTCCATGGGATTTTGCAGCACCGGGGTCGCGAAGGTGGAATCCACCAGCACCGGTACCGAACCGGCATCCGCCACCACCTGCCGCAGATCCACCAGCTGCAGGGTCGGGTTTGCGGGAGTTTCGACGATCACCAGGGAGGTGTCCTCCCGCAGAGCGTCGGCGATGCCGTCGCGCTCAGCCCAGGTGACCTCCATGCCCAGCAGCCCGCTGGCCAGCAGATGGTCGCTGCCGCCGTAGAGGGGGCGCACCGCCACCACGTGGGTGCCGTGCTGCCGCGCCGCCAGCAGGCAGGCGGTGAGGGCCGCCATGCCGGAGGCGAAGGCTACCGCCTGGGGCGCCCTCTCGAGCTCCGCCAGGGCTTCCTCGAAGCGCGCCACCGTCGGGTTGTAGAGCCGCGAGTAAATCGGGTTGGGCGCCTCCGGAGCGCCGCTGGCGAGGGCGTCGATACTTTCCGTCGCTGCCCCGAGATCCGACAGAGGATACGTCGTCGAGAGGTCCAGGGGCGGGGCGTGAACCCCCAGCTGGGCGAAATCCCGGCGGCCGCCGTGGACGGCGGAGGTGTCGATGGAAGAGCCTCGGTGTCGAATCTTGTTGTTATCCATGGCTCCAGCATAGAATCTTCAGCGGGAAAAATTTCTTCTGCTGAATAAAATTCGACGAGGGGTCTGCATGAGAGAGCTCGACCGAATCGACTGCGAGATTCTGGAGGCGTTGCAAAAGAATGCTCGGCTGCCCAACAAAGAGCTCGCCCGGCGGGTGGGGGTGGCTCCTTCCACCTGCCTGCAGCGGGTGCGGCGGTTGTATGAGGACAACGTGCTCCGCGGGTTTCACGCGGAGCTCGATCCGGCCTCCGTGGGCGTGGTGATCCAGGCGATGGTGGCCGTGCGCCTCAACCGGCACTCCCTGGACCTGGTGGAGACCTTCCGAGAGCACGTCTTGGGGCTGCGGGAAGTGGTGAGCCTCTACCACACCGCCGGCGCCAACGACTTCCTGGTGCACGTGGCGGTGCGTTCCTCGGACCACCTGAGGAATCTAGTGCTGGCCTCCTTCACCACGCGGCCGGAAGTGGCTCACGTGGAGACCTCGCTGATCTTCGAGCGAGTGCTCAGCGACGAGCTGCCGATCTACGGCGGCGTCGAGGAGTAGGGCTCGAGCTTGCCTGGCCGGAACCCCGACCTCAGGGGCCTTCGATGAGGTCGCGGGTGAGGTCTCGGGGGCCGCTGGCGGTGCACAGAACGTCGTCCTCGATGCGGATGCCGCCGCAGGGGAGGAGCCGGTCCACCAGCTGCCAGTCCAGGACTTCGGCGTTGGGACCTTGGCGCAGGGGTTCCAGAAGCATGGGGATGAAGTACAGCCCGGGCTCGATGGTGACCACGTGGCCGGGCTCCAGTTTGCGCGTGTTGCGCAGGAAAGGGTGAGCCTCCGGTGGCGCGACGGTGCCACCCTCCGGCGTCGCCTGATGCCCGCCGACGTCATGAACTTGAGTGCCCAGGTGATGGCCGAGGCCGTGGGGTAGGAAGGCGCTGGTGATGCCCCGGTCGACGGCGTCGTCGGCGTCTACCTTGAGCACACCGGTGCTCGCCAGCAGCTGGGCGACGCGGCGATGGGCATCCAAATGAAGGTCTACGAAGCTCCTTCCCGGCACCACCTGCGCCACCAATTCGCGCTGCAGGGCATCGACTCCGCGCAGCAGCTCGACGAAGAGCTCGTCGGCGTCGTTGCTGGTCCAGGTGCGGGTGACGTCGGAAGCGTAGCCGTCGCATTGAGCGCCGGCATCCATCAGCAGCACCTTGCCGGGGGCGGCTTCGGAGCCCCGTTTGTGCTGATAGTGAAGAATGCCGCACTTCTCATCCAGGGCGGTGATGGGGGGGAAAGGCATCTCGCGGTCCAGGGCGCCGGCTCCCTCCAAATAGCGCCAGTGGACCACGCGCTCCGAAGCGCCGTCCAGGAAGGCGTCCCGGGCGGCGCGGTGGCCGGCGGCGGCGGCCTCGCCGGCGGCGGTGATGAGTGAGACCTCGTGCTCGGTCTTGTAGGCGCGGAACCAATCGAGAAGATTCATCAGCGCCCGCGGCTCCACCAGCGAGGGCAGAATCTCCAGAGCCTCGGCGGCGGCGGAGGATTCACCGACGTAGGCCATGGTCTTGAGGGATCCGGTGATCTGGGGAATTTGCTCGAAACGCTCGACTTCCCGCAGCTCCACCGCCTGTTGCCAATAGGACTCCGGCGCCGGGGACGGGTCGTACCAATAATCCTTCGGCCGCACCTCGATCACCAGCGGTTTCTGGCCCGGGCGGACGACGACCACGTGGTCGGGGCCGTCCAGGGGAACCCAGCGGCGGAAATGGCCGGTGGAGCGGAAGGGGATGTGCTCGTCGTCGGCGTGGTAGGTGCGCTCCACCCCCGCGTGGAAGACCACCCCCTCCAGGCTCATCCCGTCGCGCTCGGTGCGCAACAGGGCCTCGCGCAAATAGCCGTCCAAAGTCTCCAGGTGCTGGCGGTAGAGATCGGTATCGGTCATGGTCGCTCCTGAGGAATCGGGGTTGGGGATGGCAGGCGATCAGATGGATGAGCAGGACACTAGCAAGAGTAGGCTGGCATCGCTTGGTCGATGAGGAGACCGAGGGCGCACAAGAACCATTCTAAGGATCAACTCGGCTCGGGCCAAGCCGTCAGCTCTCCGCCAGCGTCTCTGTCAGCCTAGGCTTGACCACCTTGCCCAGGGCGTTGCGGGGGAGCTCCGGTAGCAGTGTCAGCGAGCGGGGAAGCTTGTAAGGGGCCAGCCGAGGGCGAGCCCAATCCCGCAGCTCCTCCAGGGATAGACTCTCTCGGTCGCTTCGGAGCACGACGGCGGCGCTCAGCCGCTCGCCCCATTCCTCGTCCGGAAGCCCCACCACTGCACACTCTGCGACGGCCGGATGCTCGCGCAGCACCGCCTCCACCTCCAGGGCCGAGACCTTGTAGCCACCGGTCTTGACGATGTCGACGTTGCGCCGGCCGAGGATGCGGTAAGCGCCGTCTTCCAGCACCACCTCGTCGCCGGTGCGGAACCAGCCGTCCCGAAAGGCGTCGTCGGTAGCCTCTGGGCGGCGCCAATACTCGCGAAAGACCCCGGGACCGCGGACCCACAGCTCTCCGGGTCTGCCTTGGTTCAGGGGCTGGCCGGCGTCGTCCACCACCTGCGCCTCCACCCCCGGCAACGGCCTTCCCACGGTCCCCGCTCTTCGGCAGCCCTCCAAGGGATTCGACAGAGCCATGCCGATCTCGGTCATCCCGTAGCGTTCCAGCAGGGTGTGGCCGGTGATCTGCCTCCAGCGCTCCAGCAGCGGTACCGGCAGAGCCGCGGAACCGGAGACCATCAGCCGCAGCCGGGCGGCGCCGTCGCTGAGCTCCCGCCGGATCGCTTCGTCCTGCTCCTCCCAATGCGCCACCAGCCGGCGGTAGATGGTGGGAACCGCCATGAAGAGGGTGAGGGGAGAGTGGGCCAGGTGGCGCCAGGTCGCGGCGGCGTCGAAGGCCGGCAGCGGTTGCCAGCAGGCCCCGGACCACAGTGCACAGCCCATGACATTGATCAGGCCGTGGACATGGTGCAGTGGGAGGACCCCGAGAATGCGGTCCGCCGGCGACCACCGCCAGGCTTCGACCAAGCTGGTCATCTGGGCGGCGAGGCTGCTGTGAGTGTGGACCACTCCTTTGGGCCGTCCGGTGCTGCCGCTGGTGTAGAGGATGAGGGCGGCATCGTCTTCCGACGGCAGGAGATCCCCAGCCGGCTCGCCCGCCTCCGCCAGAAGCTTGTCCCACAGGACCCACGGGCGCTGCTGCTCGGTCGACACCTCACGGAGGTTCGGCGAGCCACCGGAGTGGTCGAGGACCAGTGCGACGTCCGCATCCCCCAGGGCATAGGCCAGCTCGCCGCGAGGATAGGAAAGGGCCAAGGGTAGCCCGATGGCTCCGGCGCGCCAGATGCCCAACAGCGTCGCGGCGTAGCCAAAGCCCGGCGGTACCCGAAAGGCCACTCGGGAGCCGGCGGCGGCCTCCCCGAGCCGCGATCGCACGGCCGCCGCCAGCTGACCCGCTGCGTCCTCCAGCTGTCCATAGGAAAAGCTCCCCTCGGCACAAACTACCGCTGTGCGTTGGCGGTATTGGGCTAGACGTTGGAGGAGATGCATGGAAGTCGAGCCAATGGGGCGAGAAGACCGTGGGGGTAGAGTCACCCAACGATTTTCGCTGCAGGAACTCCAGGCATCATACCCGCTACCGATCGCGCTTTCGGGGGGCGCTTCCGGGAGTGGTACCCAAGTGTTGATTCGAGAATCGAGGGGCGGGTGATGCGGTTGGTGGTGGCGAGAATCCTTTGTTCATGCAGGTTTAGGTAGGTGGTACCCAAGTGTTGATGGCAAGTGTTGATGGCAAGTGTTGATGGCCCTTGCGTCCCGGGGATCAGGAGCTGGGGCCTTGTTCTGATCTCGATGGGTCGCCCCGCCCCGGGACTTCTGGATTAGTGAGCGTAGAGATCGATCACCCGGCTCACGGCCTCGGAGCACACGGCGCAGAAGTCCTTGGGGTTGCGGGTGAACATGATGCAATCCGCCTGCGGGCGGTAGAGGCCCTTGGCCTGATAACCGGCGCCTTCGAAGGCTCCCACCTCGCCGGCGTAGCGCTCCGAGTCGAGGAGTGGCCGGGTGGTCTCCCGGACCTTGTCGAAGAGCTCCTCCATGCGCTCTTCGGAGGCACCGGCTTCCCGCAGGGCTTGGCGTTCCCGCTGATAGGCCAGGGAGATTTCGTCGTAATCCTCCTGCTCCCAGGGCGTTGGCACCGGCGTGGCCTCGGCCTTCAGGTGGTTCCATTTCAGCGGCCTCCCCGGCAGCAGGGCGGTGATGTTGGGTTCCCAGGGCTCCACGCCTGGCGGGTTGAAATCTTCGTAGGAGACCTGGGACGTGTAGTACTCGTCCCCCAGCCCGGCAAACGAATGGCCGAACTCGTGCACCACCAGATAGTCCGCCTCGGCGCTGCCGGCGGCGGCGGTGGTCCACAGATTGAAGATGCCGCCACCGCCGTATTTGCGGCTGTTGCCCAGCAGAATGAGGGCGTCGTAGGGCGCCTGGGCGGCGATCTCCCGTAGCTCACGATTGGCGAAGGTGAGCACGTAGCGCTCCGAATCGAAGGCGTTGTAGCTCAAGCCCAGGGGGGTGTTGTGCCAGGCCTTCGCCCGCGGGTCGGTGACTCCCGAATCCTGGGACGGTGGGTGCAAGGCGCGGACGTTGAAGTCCCCGGCGCGGCTCTTGAAGGGCTCGCTGGCGAAGAGAGCGGCCTCGGCGCGCCGGGCGTCGGCGAGGAATTTGTCTCGTTTCTGCAGGGTGTAGCCGTCGCCGAGGATCAGCAGGTCGACCTTGGTGGCGGCGGGGCCGCTGTCCCGCAGGGTCCAGAGCTCGCCTACCTCGGGGAGCGGCGAGCGGTCGACGGAGCGGTGGGCCGGATCCACCAGGGTGGAGAAGATCTGCTGAAAGGTGCCGTTCCCCGAGCGCTTGGCGATCACCACCTGTACCGGGTTGCGGGGCTCCGGAAAGCGCACGCTCTCGTGGATGGTGCCCCAGGTGCCGCCGCGGGCCTCCCCGGTGGTCTCCCATTCGCCGAAGATGCTGGCGAAGCCGCGGCTGTAGAGGGTTCGCTGAGTGTTGGGGTCGACCACCCGAAGGAAGTACTTGCCCAGGTTGGTGTCGTCGAGGAGCCGCACGACGCTCCCGGGCCAGGCTCCTTCCCGGCGCACGCGGTCGATGGCGAAATGCTCTTCGCCGGCGGTGCCCCTATGGAAGGTGCCGCTATGGAAGAGGTCCAGCCGCAGGGTCTGCCCCGTCGCCCAGGTCTCGAAGCTGTCGCCCGCTGCGACCATCGAGGTGGACATGGGCGCCGGTGGCGCGGCCTGAGCCGGCAGGGCTGTGGCAAAGGTGACGAGACCGAGCAGGAGCCAGGTGACGATCATGGCAATCTCCCGAGCGAGGTTGAAATCCGCGATAGGGGTCGAATTCGGTTCTTCATCTTAACCCTCTCTTTGGGGCTAGGTCGTTCAAGGGAGGGAGAGGGTGGAGGAGAGCCGGAGCCTGGCGTAGGATCTCTGGCGTAAGATCCCTGACGTACTATCGAGATCTGGCTGCGGAGCTCGCCGAACCGGCGGGCCGCCAGGGCCGCGAGGGAGGAGATGCGATGCTGGGCAAATTCGAGCAAGGTGTTCTGGGTCTGAAGGAGGCCACCGGAAGAACCTTGTTGACTCTGTTGATCGCCGGCTTGCTGCTGGCGGGCGTGGCCTGCGGCGGAGGATCGAAGGACGAGGGAGATTCGAAGATGGAGAGCACCGCCGCGATGACCGACGAAGAGAAAGAGGCCCATCGGCAGGAGGTGGACGCCTGGCACGAGGAGCGGCTGGAGCGCCTGCGCCAGCCCGACGGCTGGCTGACTCTGGTGGGGCTCTTCTGGCTGGAGGAGGGAGAAAATACCTTTGGCTCCGATGAAGGCAACGACCTGGAGTTTCCCGCTCCGGCGCCGCCGGTGGCGGGGGTCTTCCGTCTCGAAGACGGCGTCGTGACCTTGGTCCCGGCGGATTCCGTCGCCAGGGAAGAGGGGCCGATCACCGTCGACGGCCAGCCGGCGGGGGAGCGCGAGCTGGCCAGTGACGCCACCGGCGAGCCCACCATTCTCGCCCTGGACACCCTGCGCTTCTATGTCATCGACCGCGAGGGGCGCATGGGAATCCGCGTCCGCGACCACGCGAGCCCGCTGCTGGCGAGCTTCGAAGGCATCGAGCGCTTCCCGGTGGATCCCGCTTACCGCTTCGACGCCCGTTTCGAGCCCTACGATCCGCCCAAGCCGGTGGAGATTCCCAACGCTTTAGGAGGGACCTTCAGCGATGCTTCCCCCGGCGCCGTGGTCTTCGAGTACGACGGGGAGACCTTCCGCCTCGACGCCACCGGGGATCCGCAGGAATCGCTCTTCCTGGTCTTCGGTGACAGCACCAACGCCCGGGAGACCTACGGCGGCGGCCGCTTCCTCTACACCGAGGCACCCCAGGACGGCCGGGTGGTGGTGGACTTCAACCGGGCCTACAACCCGCCCTGCGTCTTCACCCCCTACGCCACCTGTCCGCTGCCGCCGCCGCAGAATAAGCTGAAGATAGCGATCCGCGCTGGGGAGAAGACTTTCGGCAAGCATTGAGGCTGGATGCTTTGGGCCGACGGCCTCTGTGCCAGCACTCTGCTGAGGCTGGGGCCTGCGGTGAGCTTTGACGCCGTCAGGGGCGGCAGAGTCCCCGCTCCAGGCCGCATTGGCGCTGGTAGGCGCGGGCGAGTTGGCCGAGGAGCACTTGCCCTGCTTCCTCGGCGCTGCGGCCGAAGACCACGATGCCGTCCTCGTGGCCGCCCATGGCCAGGATCTGGGTTTCCTGCAGGCTCCCGGTGCGGAACAGTCGGCGCACCTCCCGCGCCATCTCGGGGGTGCCGTAGGGCACGTCGGGGTCGGTGGTAGGAATCCGCAGCTCCGCCGCCTGCCGCCAGAGGGTCGGGCCGTGGCCGTGGAAGACGAAGCGGATCTGCGGCCCCAGGTCGTAGAGGGCGCCGTGGGTCAAAGACTCCGACGAGGGCATCACCAGGCCATGGCTGATGGCCTGGTTACGCTCCGCGTCGTAGGTGTCGACGACGCAGAAATCCCCCAGACCGATGCAGCGAAGCCCGGCGGTTTGGGTCCCGGTGATGAGAAACGACCGCCGCCCCCGCGCCGCCGCCGGTGGCCCCACCCGGCCGCTGACGTTGCCGAAACCGTAGCCCTCATAACGTCGCGGATCCTGTCCCACCAGCCCGGTGCCGGTGAGAATCTCCCGCCAGGCGATGAGGGCACAAGCGAGCTCTCCGTAGCGGCGAGGCTCGAGGGTCGCGCGTCGATGCTGGGCGCTGAATTTGATGACGCCTTCCTGCTCCATGGGAGGACTTTAGCAGGCTGAGATTTCTGGGTGCTTTGCTCAACACAACTCTGGCCCTGGACCACGGGAGCTTCAGCGCGGGGTGCTCGGGGAGTCGGGTCCTGCGGTGGCCAGGGGGCCATCCTCGGATCCCGCTCCCTCACCACACTGGT
>JAXHTF010000188.1 GCA_034211275.1 Acidobacteriota bacterium | reverse complement strand
CGAGAACATCCGCAACAAGCGCAAGGCCGCCGGTTCCGGGAACAAGAAGAAGTACAAGAAAAAGCAGCCGCCGACCCGCGGCTGCTCCGCCATGGCCTGCTGCACCGCCTCCGACTTCTGCCAGGCGGCGTAGTCGGCGTATTGCACGGGCAGGGGCGGCAACGGGTCCGAGTTGCCGGCTAGTGCTGCCCGGTATAGGGCCTGCATCTCCTGCACCAAGACGTTCATCGACCAGCCGTCGGAGGCGATGTGGTGGAGGTCGAAGAGCAGGCCATGGCGCCGCGGCTCCAGGCGCACCAACAGGGTGCGGAACAGCGGCCCCCGGGCGAGGGAAAAGGGCTGCCGTGCCCGCGCCAGCACCTGCCGCACCGCCTCCCCCTCCCGCACCTCCGGCGGCAGGGCCGTGAGGTCGAGACACGGCAGCGGCACCGCCAGCGCGTCGTCGATGACCTGCAACGGCCGATCCGTCTCGTCGGAGGGAAACCGAGTTCTCAAGGTCTCGTGGCGGCGCACCAGGCTCGCCACCGCCGCGGCCAGCGCCGCCGGCCGCACCTCGCCCTCGAGCCACAGGGCCCGTGGGCTGTTGTACGCGGCACTCTCCGGTTCCAGCTGATGCATGAACCAAAGCCGCTCCTGGGCGAAGGAGAGGGGTAGCTCGCCGCCGCGGTCCACCCGCTCGATGGGTGTGCTGCACACCGCACCGCCGGCCCGCCCGGCGGCGGCCAGCCGTGCCATGGCCGCCAAGGTCGGTTGCTCGAAGAGAGCCCGGGGTTGAAGCTCGACGCCGAAGGTCTCGCGCACCCGGGGCACCAGCTGCAGGGCGGACAGGGAGTGACCGCCGAGCTCGAAGAAGTCGCCGGTCAGCGAGCTTCGGGGCAGCTCCAGGACCTCGGACCAGAGCTCCGCCATCAGCTCCTCGGCAGGATCTCCGGAGGTCGCCGAGGCGGCGGCCGGCAGAGCTTCGTCCGCCAGCGCCGCCAGCGCCTCCGTGTCGAAGCTGCCGTCCGGACGCCGGGGGAGCTCCGGCAACAACGCCAGCGCTGCGGGCACCGCCGTTGGAGGGAGCCGGCTCTGCAAACCCTGGAGCAGCTCCTCGCCCGTCGCCCCCGGATCCACCGCCAGGGCCGCCAGGGCCACCAGGGCCTCTCTGCCATCCACCGCCCCGGGGCGCCACAGGGCAACGGCCTCCTGCACCGTCGGTGCCGGCGCCGAAGCCGGACCGCGCAGCCGCCGGGCTACGAGCCGAGGATCCACCAGCTCGCCGGCCACCCAGCGGCGCCGGAAGGGACCGGCGGCGGGCATCGGAGCCGGCTCCTCATTCTCTCCGGCGAAGGTCTCCGCGGCCTTGGATAGGACCTCGTCAACGCTCTGCTCCGAGGCGGCGGGCAGGGCCAGCAGGATGCGGCGGAAGCCTTCGAGCACCACCCCCGCCGAGGCCTGGTCGTAGCGCCGCCCGTCGAAGTGCAGGCGCAGCTGGAGTCCCTGAGCCGGCGCCACCACCACGGTCAGCGGGTAAGCGGTCTCGAGACGGAATCGAAAGCTCTCCACCGTCAGGCTGCGGGCGTCGAGCTGGCCGCCGACGTCCCCCACGGGGTAGTTCTGGATCAGCACCAGGCTGTCGAAGAGGCGCCGCTGGAACTCGATTCCCGCTGCCCGCCGCAGGTCCGCCGCTGCGCTGTGTTCGAAACCGCGTAGCGCCACCAAGGTCTGCTGCAACTTGCCGAGCCACGGCACCAGATCCTCCCCATCGCTCCAGGACACCCGCACCGGCAGATTGTTGATGAACATTCCCAACATGGCGTCGGCGCCGGGCAGACCGGTGGGCCGCCCGGAGACTGTGGTGCCGTAGACCACGTCCTGGAGGCCGGCGGCGGCACCGAGCACCAGCGCCCAAGCGCCCTGGATCAGCGTGGCCTGGGTCAACCCGTGGCGGCCGGCGAAGGCCTTGAGGTCCTCGACCTCGGCGGGATCGAGAAACCCGTCGGCCCATCCTTCCTGCTCGGAGCCCGACGCCCGGCGCAGCCGATCCAGCGGCAGCGGCGTCGCCCCCGGCAGCCCCGCCAGCCGCTCTCGCCAGAAGGCCTCGGCGGCGCTGGCGTCCCGGCTCTTGAGCCAGGCGATGTAGTCCCGATAGGGCCGCCGCGGCGGCAGCTCGGCCTGCCGCTCCTCCACCGCTGCGTCGTAGAGCTCGAAGAGATCCTCCATCACCAGCCCGCGGCACCAGCCGTCGAGCAGCAGGTGCTGGTAGCTCCAGACGAATTGGTAGCGGTCCTCGCCGAGGCGCGCCAGCACGACCCGCATCAGCGGAGCGCGGCGAACGTCGAAGCCCCGGGCGCGATCTGCGGCCAGGAGCTGGTCCAGCAGCTCTTCCTGCTCGGCTTCCGGGCGGCCGCGCCAATCCCGCGTCTCCACCGGCAGATCGACCTCCTGACGCACCAGCTGCACCGGCTGCTTGAGCCCCTCAATGAGAAAGCAGGTGCGCAGGATGGGATGGCGAGCCACCAGCCGCTGCCAGGCGTGCTCGAAAGCCTGGACGTCGATGGAGCCGCGCAGGGTCGCGGCGCTCTGCTCGAAGCCGACACCGGAGCCGGGCGCCGCCTGGTGGTGTTGCAACAGGCTCGCCTGCAGCGGAGAGAGCGGGTAGAGATCTTCGACGTTCTTCAAGGTCCCGCCTTCTCGGGCTCGTCTTCCAGGTGGTCCAGCAGACCGGAGATTTGATCCAGGTCCGCCGATGCGAGATCCGCCAGGGGAAAGTCCGAAGGGGTGAAGCCCCCGGCCTCGGGGTCTCGGCAATGCTCGATCAAGACCTCCAGGCGGCGGCAGGCAGCCTCCACCCAACGGTCCACCATCGCCCCCTCGTCGACCTCGGGGCTGAAGGTCACCGCCAGCTGCAGGCGGCCGTCGAGTACGCTTCCCGACACCTCGAAGCGATACGACCGCAGCTCGTCCGGCGCCCGCTCGGGACCGCTGGCCTCCGGCGCCAGCCGCATCTGCGCGTCCTCCTCGAGGACGCCGTCGAGCTGTCCCAGGTAGTTGAAGCTGAGGGCAGGATCCCGACGCGCCCGCAAGCGCCGATGCTCTTCCCCTTGCCCCAACCAACGCAGCAGCCCGTAGCCGATCCCCGCCCGGGGCACGGCGCGCAGGCTCTCCTTGGTCTGGACCAGCGCCGGCCCGGGCTCCTGGGCCGCCTCGAGATCGATGCACACCGGGTAGTGGGTGGTGAACCAGCCGACGGTGCGGGAAAGATCCACCTCCCCGAGCACATCCTCCCGGCCGTGGCCCTCCAGATCCACCACCAGCCGCGGCGTACCGTAGACCTCGCCGTAGGCCAGGGTCAGGGCCGCCAGCAGGGCGTCGTTGATCTGGGTGTTGTAGACCGGGGGCACCTCCTGGAGCAGGGCGCGGGTGAGCTCGCGATCCAGGGAGCGGAAGACCCGCCGGGACAAGCCCACCGGCCCGCCCCCGGACTCTTCCCCGGAGGAACCCGCCAGCTCTTCCGTCGCCGCCAGCCAATAGCTCAGCTGATCGTCGAAGCGGCCGTCCGTCACCGCCCGGGCCAGCTCCCGCGCCCAGTGGAGAAAGCTGGTGCTCTTGGCCGGCAATCGGGGAGTCTCGCCCTGCTCCAGGGCCCGATAGGCCTGCTCCAGATCGGAGAGCAGCACCCGCCAGGAAACTCCATCCACCAACAGGTGGTGACTGGCCAGCAACAGGCGGCCCCCGGCTTCCCCTAGATCAAGAGCCAGGGCCTGGAACAGCGGGCCGCGGGTGAGGTCGAAGCCCTCCTGGGCCTCGGCGCACAGCGCCTCGAGCCGCGCTCTACGTTCGGCGGCGGGCAGCTCCGAGAGGTCGTGCTCCTCCAGCGGGATCTCTCCCTCCGCCGGGATCTCCGCCGTCCAGCCTCCCGTCGAGCCGGCAGCGAAGCGGCAGCGCAGGACGTCGTGATGCTGCACCAGCAGCGCCAGGACCCGGCGCAGAATCTCTCCCCGCAGGGGCCGCGGCGTCGCCAGCAGAAGGCTTTGATTGAAATGCTCCGGATGGCGGCGAGAGCCGGCGAAGAACCAGCGCTGGATGGGGACCAGGGGCAGCTCCCCCACCACCGGGCCCTGCTCGGCGGAAACCGCCGCCGCGGTGCCGACCCAGGGCGCCAGCTGCTCGATGTTGCGGTGCTCGAAGAGCTGCTGTGGAGTGAACCTCAAGCCCTCCTGGGCCGCCTTCCCGATGAGCTGGATCGCCAGGATGGAGTCGCCACCGAGAGCGAAGAAGTCGTCCCGAATCCCTACTCGCTCGATCCCCAGGGCCCGCTGCCAGAGCATGGCCAGCAGCTCTTCCGTCTCGTTGCGGGGCGGGGCGTAGGAACGCGCCGCCGCGGCCTGGTCGGGGGCCGGCAGCGCCCTGCGGTCGACCTTGCCGTTGGCGTTGATGGGCAGGGTGTCAAGGAAGGCATAAACCCTCGGCAGCATGTAGTCCGGGAGCCGCGACGCCAGGTGCTCCTGGAGCTCGGCGGGGGCGATCTGCGGCCCTGGGCGCTGCACCACGTAAGCCACCAGGCCGGCTCCCCGCTCCTCGTCGTGGAAATGCACCACCGCCTGACGCACCTGCCGGTGCTGGCGCAGAACGGCCTCCACCTCACCGAGCTCGACGCGGTAGCCGCGCACCTTGACCTGATCGTCGACCCGCCCGACGAAGAACAGCCGGCCGTCCGCCTCGAGACGCCCCCGGTCACCGGTGCGGTAGAGGCGAACGCCGGGCTCACCGCTCCAGAAGTCGGGCACGAAGCGCTCCGCCGTCTCCGCCGGCCGGCGGAGATAGCCGCGGGCGACTCCGAGGCCGCCGAGATAGAGCTCCCCTTCCACTCCGTGGCCCACCGGCTCCCCCCAACGGTCGCAGAGGACGAAATAGGCGTGATCCATCACGCGGCCCAGATCCACCGGCCCCGCCTCGGGCATCGCGCCGGCGATGACGCCGATGGTGGTCTCCGTCGGTCCGTAGTGGTTGAACACCTCGAGACCGGGGGCCAGCCGGCGAATCTGCTGCACCAGCTCCGGCGGGCAGGCCTCGCCGCCGAGCACCAGCCGCCGCCGCGGCAGCACCGCCGCGGGATCCTGGCCGGAGAGCAGCGCCTGGAGATGGGAGGGAACGATCTTGAGCCCGTCCACCGCGGTGCCGTCGCCGCCCTCGCCGGCCATCAGCCGGGCAAAGGCGGCGGGATCGGAGGCCTGCTGCGCCGTGGCCACGTGGACGCAGGCGCCGCCGGTGAGCCCCAGCAGCAAACCGGTCAGACCGAGATCGGCGGCGAAGGTGGAGATCATGGCCCAGCTGCCCATCCCCGAGGTCTGCAACCGGCGCTCCGCGGCGCCGAGATACGCGGCGAGATTGCCGTGCTCCACCTGCACGCCCTTGGGCCGCCCCGTGGACCCGGAGGTAAAGAGCACGTAGGCGAGACCGGACGCCGGAGCCGAGGACGGATCCGCAGCAGCCTCCGCCGGCTCGGCGAGCTCATCGAGAGCCAACACCGCGCAGGAGGCGGGTACCTCGATCTCCCCGGCCCGTTCCGCCACCACCAGCCGCACCGCCGCGGCATCCACCAGCTGGGCCAGCCGGCCGGCGGGCAGCGAAGGATCCAGGGGCAGATAGGCCGCACCGGCTCGCCAGGCCCCGACCATCGCCACCACCGTCTCGACGCTGCGTTCGAGCAACAGGCCTACGACCTGGCCCGGGCCCGCTCCCCGCTGGCGCAGGGCCGCCGCAAAGGCGCCGGCTTGTTCCCAAAGCTCTCCGTAGGTCAGCCTCCGAGAGCCTTCCCGACGGAGCGCGGAGGGTCCTACCAGACCCGGCCCGATCAACGCCGTCCGCCCGGGCTCCCGGCGCGCCCAAGCCGCAAGCCTCGCCAGCAGTAGGGTCTCGCTTTTCGGGGCGCCCTGGGCTTCCGCGGCGAGGGGCAGGCCGCCGGCCCGCCGCAGGGCCTCCCGCTCCCGGTCCCCGAGGCGCGGCAAACGCCGGGCCGGGCGGTGGGGGTCCTCCAGAGCCGCCACCAACAAGGTGCGGAATCCGGCGATCCAATTCTCGGCGACTTCCAGCGACAACCGCGAGGCGTCGAAGCAGAGCTCCAAACCGCTCACCGGCGATCCCGTGCAGCGCAGGCCGCAAAGCGCCGGCAGAGCGCCACCGGAGCACTCCGCGAGGGTGACGCTCAGTGCACCGGCTCTCCAGCGCCGGCCTCCCGGCAGCATCTCGAAGGTCACCGCGTCGGCACCCAGGGCATCCTGGTTGCCCAGCAGCTCCTGGTGCTCCCGGGCCTGGTCCAGCAGCTTCTGGGTGCGCCGCGCCAGCTCCTCGGCGGAGAAGTCCCCGACCCCATCGAGGGCCAGCGGAAAGCGCCGGGCGAAGAGCCCCACGGCGCCTTCGAATTCTTCGAATTTGCGCCCGTCGAAGGCCACCTCCACGGCCAGCGCGCCGCCGTCCTCGAGAACACCCCCGTGGGCACCGGCGAGAGCGCTGAGAAAGACTCTCCACGCCGCTAACAACAACGCTTCCTCGGAGACCGCCGCCGCCGAGGCGCACCGGGCCAGCCGATCCCCCAGCTCTGAGCTCCAAGCCAGGGCGACGGCCGCCATCCGCTGCGGCCCCACGGCTCCCTCCGCCGCCGGCCTCGCCAGCGGCAGGCGCGGCGGCTCCATCTGGGCCGCGGCGCGCAGCGTGACCGGCACCTCGTCCTCGGCGCTCTCTTCCGCCACCTCCAGCTGCCACTCGGAGAATTGAACGTATTGCAGCGCTTCTTCTTCAGTCGGGGCGGCCTCGGGATCGCCGTAGGCCGCCGACAGCTCCGACGCCACGGCCTTTAGGCTCAGCGCGTCCGCCGCCATGGGAACGAGGTTCAGAATCAGGCGATGCCGCTCGGCCCCCAGCTTCTCCAAGCAGGCGCCGAGGATCGGTCCGGCTTCCGCATCGAGCTGCGGCGACACCGCGCCCTCGCCCTCAGCCCAGCCGAAGGTCAGCTCCTCGGCCAACACCTGCAACGGCCAGCGCATCCCCGCCTGGCGCCGGTAGAGGGTGCGCAGGCTTTCGTGACGCCCGACGACGACCTCCAAAGCCCGGCGCAGACGCTGCGGATCGAGAGGGCCTTCGAGCTCCAGCACCGCGCGGCACTGGGTCTCTGCATTTGCAGGAACGCCGGCATCGGCACCGGCGGCCTGCCAACGCGACCAGGCCTGGCGCTGTTGCGGTGACATGCGGAAGGCTTCTGTTACCTGGGTGGTCATCCTCGCTCCTCGACTCCTCGGTACCGGATCGGGCTCGGCCCGGGGACCGGCGGTCTCAATGGACCAGCGCTCCCTGGTTGAACATGTCCCCCATGACCACGGCGATGCGTCGCCCCGCTCCGCGGTAGGGATTGCGCGCGTGGGCCACCAACATGTTGTCCACCATCAGGATGTCGCCCTGCTGCCAGGGGAAGGACACCGAGAGGTCGTCGTAGAGCTTCCCGACCCGCTCCATCACCTCGTCCGGAATCGCCGTACCGTCCCCGAAGTAGACGTTGCGAGGCAGCTCGTGCTCCGAGTAGAGCTGGCGCATCGAATCCCGCACCTCCTGGCCCAGGCAGTAGATGTGGTGCAGCTGGATCTGATTGAAGAAGACCTTCTCCTCGGTCTTCGGATGCTTGGCCACCGCGGGGCAACGCTGCTCGGTGCGCAAACCGTTCTCCAGCCACTCCCAAGCCATGCCCGCTTCGCGACACTTAGCCTCCACCACCTCGCGGTCCTCGGTGTGGAAGAAATCCCTCCAGCTGACGTCGATGCCCTCGATGAAGTTGCGCACGTAGAGCAACCCTTTGTCCTCGAACTCGGACCGGATCTCGGGGTCGAGCTGGCGGTAGGTCTGCCGGCAGTCGAGGATCGGCGTCTCCCCGCCCTCCTCCGCCGGCTGAACGCAGAAGAAGAACTGCCGCAGCGGCCAGCGATCCATGTGAGCGCTCTCGTTGTGAAAGAGGATGCGCTTGTCCGCCGGGTAGGGAGTCGACTTATAAACCTTCTCGCCGCCCTTCTCCTTGGGCAGGTCGCCGTAGTCTCCGAACAGCTGATGGGCCGCCGCCGCCGCGAAGCGCTCGAACTCCGGCACCGAGCCCACGGCGAAGCCACGGAGCAGAATCGCCCCGTGCTCGCTCACCTCGCGATCGAGCATTTCCTGATTTCCCCGCGCCCACTCCACCAGATCCACATCGGGCATCTGGGGCTCGATGAGCCTCGGCAGCTTGCTTTCAGACGACAGGAAGCCGGTGCTCACCAGCTCCGTCTCCTCGAGGCTGACCGCCTGCGGGCGTCGGCGCTGGAATTTGGCAAAGCGGCGCTTGCTCTCTGATTCCTTGCGGGCTCCATCCATGGTCTTTTCCTCACTTTCCTTGTCGGTCAAAAAGTCGATGTCGTCGATGCGGCGAGCCGGCTCGGCCACCGTGCGCCGGAGCAGATCGAGGTAACGGGCGGCCAGGAGCTCGATCCCCGGGCGCCGGTAGCAGCTGCGGCGATAGCTGAAGCGGCAGCCGAGGCCGTCGCCGTCGCGGTCGCAGAAAATGGCCAGGTCGAATTTGCTGGTGGCGGTTCCCACCGGGCGGTCACCGACCGTCAGCTCATCCCCCAGATCCAGATCCTCCTGGGGAGCGTTCTGGACCACGAAGAGCATGCGGAAGAGGGGGGCGGAGCCAGCTCGTTCCGCCCCCTGGTCGCGAACCAGGAAATCGAAGGGCACGTCCTGGTGGGCATGGGCTCCCAGCGTCGCCCCGCGAACGCGCTCCACCAGGCGCTTGAAGCTGGGGCTGCCGGAGAGGTCGGTGCGCAAGGGCAGGACGTTGATGAAGAAACCCACCATGGACTCCGTCTCCTCGCGGTTGCGGTTGGCGAAGTCGGAGCCGATCACCAGGTCCGTCTCCCCCGTGTGGCGGTAGAGGAGCACCTGGAAGGCCGCCAGCAGGACCATGAAGAGGGTGGCGCCGGAATCCCGGGCCAGCCCCTCCAGCTGCTGCAGCAGCGCCGGCGGTAGATAGATCCAATGGTCGCCTCCCGCCGAATCTCCCGCCGCGTCGGCGGCCGTTGCGGAATCCTCCTCGCGGGTCAGGGGCAGGGTGATGCGCTCCGGAGCCCCCAACAGCTGCCGGCGCCAATATTCGAGCTGCTGCTCCAACACCGGCCCGGTCAGCCACTGGCGCTGCCAGGCGGCGAAATCGGCATATTGGAGAGGCAGCGCCGGCAGCGCCAGCGCCTCGCCGTCGCGGGCGGCGCGGTAGAGCTTCGAGACGTCGCGCACCAGAATGCCCACCGACCAGAGGTCGATGATGATGTGGTGGAAGTTCAGGAAGAGAACGTGGCTCGCAGACCGCTCGGGTTCCTCCGCCGCGGTGATACGAACGAGGAGCGGGCGCCACAGAGGGCCCCGGGCGAGATCGAAGACCCGCCGGGCCGCCGCCGCGAGCAGCCGATCCAGCTCCGCTTCCCGCGCGGCCTCGGCGAGGCCGGAGAGATCGGCCACCGGCAGAAACACCTCGCCGGGCCGATGGATCACCTGGCGGGGACCCTCCGGCCCCTCTGCGAAGGTGGTGCGCAGAATCTCGTGACGCGCCTCCAGGCCCTGGAGGGCATGCTCCAGCGCCCGCGGATGGAGGGGGCCGTCGAGGGCCAGGGCGGTGGGAATGTTGTACGCCCACCCCACGTTCTCCAGCCGCTCGTGGAGCCACAACCTCTGCTGCGCGTAGGACAACGGCAGCGCCGAGCTCCGGCTCACCGGGCGAATCGGTTCCAGCGCGGTGATCCCCGCCTGCTGGATGCCGTCGATCTCCTGAGCCAGCTCTTTGAGCCGGGATCGCTCGAAGACCCGGGTGATGGGCAGCTCCACGCCGAACACCCGGCGCACCTGGGAGACCAGGCGGGTGGCCAGCAGGGAGTGTCCCCCCAGGCGGAAGAAATCGTCTTCGGCGCTCGCCGGCCGCCGGCCCAGCAGTCGGCTCCACAACGACGCCAGAAGATCGAGGGTGACGTCCCCGCTATCCCCGCTGCCGCCGTCGGGCGACCCGGAAGCGTCTACCAGGCCACGCCGGTTGAGCTTGCCCGAAGGGGTTTGGGGCAGCCGCTCGAGGGCGTTGAAGAGATTGGGGATCATGTGCTCCGGTAAGCTCTCCCGAAGCCCGGCGGCGAGCACAGCGCTGTCCACCTCTTCGCCGGGGATCGGCACCACGAAAGCCTCTAGCCGCTGGTCCCCGGGAAGAGCTCCCGGCAGTGCGGCCACCGCGGCGTCCTGCACCGCCGGCAAGCCGCGCAAGGCGATCTCGATCTCCCCCAGCTCGACCCGGAAGCCGCGGACCTTGACCTGGTGATCCATGCGTCCCAAAAACTCGATGTTGCCGTCCGGAAGCCATCGGGCCAGATCGCCGCTGCGGTACATCCTCGCCCCCGCCTCGCCCCAGGGATCGGGGAGGAATTTCTCCGCCGTCGCCCGCGGCCGCTGGAGGTAGCAGCGAGCCACCGGCAGGCCGCCCAGCAGCATCTCGCCCGGGACGCCGACCGGCAGAGGCCTGCCGGCGGGGTCGACGATGTAGATCCGGCCGTTGGGGATCGGCCGGCCGATGGAGGGCATGGACGGCCAGCGACCGGGATCGGCATCGGCGAGCCGATAGTCGGTGATGAAATGCGTCTCCGACGGCCCATAACCGTTGAATAGGACCGTTCCCGGCAGCCGCCGGAAGAGCGCCACCACCGCCGGCGTGATCTGCAAGGCCTCACCGGTGGAGACCACCCAGCGCAGAGAGAAATCATCCACCGGCGCTCCCTGCAGATGCTCCGCCAGATGCTCGAGGGCGGTGAAGGGCACTATCAAACGCTCGATGCACTGGCGCACCAACAGGCGGGCGAGCGCGCCGAAGTCCCGGCGGTCCTCCTCTCCCCGCAGCACCAAAACCCCCTGGGAAGACAGCGGTGCCAGCATCTCCAAGACGCTGGCGTCGAAGCTGAAAGAGTTGAACTGCAGCGACCTGCCGCCCGGGGGCAACGGGGTCAGCCCCAGCTGCCAGTAGACCAGGTTGGTCATCACCGCGTAGGACAGGGCCACCCCCTTGGGCCGGCCGGTGCTACCGGAGGTGTAGATCACATACCCCAGGTTCTCCGCCACCGCCCGGCTCGCCGGGGCGTCGTCGCGCTCGTCCGGCGCATCCTCCGGACCGTCTCCCAGATCCACCACGGGGACCGATGCGGCCAGCTCCAGACGATGACGGGATTCGGGCGTCACCATCAGCACCGCGATGGCCGAGTCCCGGACCATGAAGTCGAGGCGCTCCGAGGGGTAGGAAGGGGCCAGCGGAACGTGGGTTCCACCGGCCTTGAGCACCGCCAGGAAGGCCGCCAACATGGCCTCACAGGGATCCAGGCAAATGCCCACCGAGACGTCGGGGCCGACCCCCAACCGCTGCAGCCGGTGGGCCAGGCGGTTCGCCCACCGGTCGAGCTCGCCATAGCTCAGAGACCGGTCGCCGACCACCAGGGCGCAGTCGCCGGGGCTTCTCGAAGCGTGTTCTTCGAAGGCCCGATGAGGCAGCCGGCTGCCCGCTCCCGCCACCTCGGTGTCGTTCCATTCCACCAACAGCTGATGCCTCTCGGCGCGGCGCAGCCAGGGCCACTCTGCAAGCGGCCTCGCCTGCGGCGCCACCATCGGCTCGAGGAGCTGGAGATACGCAGCGCTCCAACGCTCCAAGGTGGTCGCGTCGTAGCGCCGGGGGTCGTAGCGCCAGCGGCCCTTCATGGCGCCCTCCGCCGAGGGAGCCTCCAGCACCAGCTCGATCCCCGTTGCCGGCAAATGGGAGGCAGAAGTCCCGGCGGCGGAAGCACCGTGGCCGGGGAAGCGCACCACGAAACCGCCTTCGGGCTTCGTTGGGGGCTCCGCAGCGGCCTGTTCCAGAGCCTTCCGCCGCGCCGCCAGCCAGCTCCTGCGCACCTCCCGCAGCAAAGCCGAGGCATCCGCCCCGCCGTTGCGCCCCGAGCCGCCGTGGGAGCCGACCCTTGGAGCCAACGACAGCCACCGCCGTAGCCAGGGACCGGCCGGCCGCTCCGCCAGCATTTCCACCACGCTGAAGGCCGGCCGGCGGCTGGTGGCGAGACGCCCCAACAGCACCGCCACCCCGGCTGCCAAGAGCATCTCCAGGCTGATCCCCGCTGCCCGGGCCCGCTCCACCGCCGCCGCCACCAACGGGGCGGGAAGCGCTCGCCCGACCTCGCCGGGCACCTTCGCCGAAACGTCGCTCTCGGCATCCGGAGGACGATCCGCGGGAAGCTCGAGAACGGCGAGAGCGGGCGCGGCGGCTTCACTCTCAGCTTCCTGGTCGGCTTCCTTCGGGGTCTCCGGAGCGCCCCCGGGGGAAGCCGCAGCCCGGCCATCGTGTTCCCGGGCGATCCACAGCCAATCCACCTCGCCGGCAAGCTCGGCGGGAACCGCAGCGGCCAGCCGGCGCACCATCTCGTCCTCGTTCGAACCCTCCGCCGCCGGTTCCAACTCGACGTGCAGCCGCCACCGATGGGACTCCCAGCTCGGCGGCTGCAACCAGGCCCTGACGACCCCGGGAACCGCCGCCAAAGTCTCTTCCAGACCGTCGCGGTCCAGACCCAGGCCGTCCACCAAGGTGGCCAGCTCGGCCCAGGGGTGGCGACTCATGCGCTCCAGCACCTCCTCCATGGCGTTCAGCAGGAGGCGAGCGGAGGAGGGGCCGTACTCCTCGATGCGATGCAGCAGACGCAGGGTCAGCTGGCGCTCGGGGACGATGAGCAGGGTCAACGGATAGTGGGTCTGGGGCCGGTAGTCGACGCTGTGGAGGGTCAGACCGACGTCCTCCACCTGCTCCAGCCGGCGGTCGACGGGAACGTTCTCGAACACCACCAGACTGTCGAAGAGGGATTGCTCCCGGGGCAACCCCACCAGTCGCTGAATCTCCACCAGCGGCAGGTGGATCGCCTCCGAGCGCTCCGCCTGCTCCTGTTGCCAGGCCTCCAACCAGCCGAGGAGCGGCTGTCGGCGATCCAGCCGCAGACGC
>JAXHTF010000187.1 GCA_034211275.1 Acidobacteriota bacterium | reverse complement strand
GTGCTCTTCACCGAGGACCACGAAGAGGTCTGGGACGGCGACCGCCCGACCCTCAGCACCGTCACCTACCGCAGCCCCGACGACACCATCATCGCCCGCAAGACCGTGACCTACGGTGGCGACCCGTGCATTCCGGGCTTCGAGCTGGTGGATCTGCGGGATGGCTACAAGGAAGGAGCGGCGTTGGTGGACGACGGCGTCGAGCTCTTCTGCCGCAAGAGCCAGGACGAGCCCCTCCGGCACAAACGCCTGGACCTGCCCCGGGATGCGGCGATGGACGAGGGCTCGCTGCATTTCGTCCAGCGCCATTGGGACGAGCTAGCGGCCGGCCGCACGGTGAAGCTGCACTTCGCGGTCCCCTACCGTCAGGAGTTTTTCGCCTTCCGCATCGTCCCCGAAGAACCCCAACCCCTCGCCGCTCTCCCCCCGGGCGGTCCCCCCACCCTCGGCTTTCGCCTCGAAGTCGCCAGCCGCCTGCTGCGCTTCCTGGTCGACCCCGTCCACCTCATCTACGACCCCACCACCCGCCGCCTCCTCCACTTCGCCGGCATCACCGCCCTCAACGACGAGGATGGGCACAGCCACCGGGCGCGGATTTTGTTTGAGTATCCGGCCGGATCGTAGAAACCTACTCCCCCACCACCCGCACCCGCGCCACAATCGGATCATGGTCGCTCGCCGCCTCGGAGTCGGGGTAGTCGGCGTTGGCGTGGATGATGTCGACCTGGGGATCCTGGGCCGCAAGTCGGGGGCTGACGAGGATGTGGTCGAGGACCTGGGAATTGCCGAGGTAGTTGTAGGTGTAGCGGTCTTCTTGCTCGATCTGGGGGACCAGATTGACCAGGCCGGACTCCGCCAGCACCGCCAGGGGGGAGCGGAATTCGTGCTCGTTGAGGTCACCGAGGACGATGACGGCGGCTTGGGGGTCGGCGGCGAGGAGCTCTTCCACGAAGTCGGAGATGACCTGGGCCTGGGCGGCGCGTTGGACTTCGGTGCCGGGGACGGGGGGTTGGCGGCTGCCGCCGAGGCGGTCGTCGCCGCGCTTGGACTTCCAGTGATTGTTGATCAGGAAGAAGCGCTCCTCGCGGCCGGTGCCGGGGGTGAAGAGCATCTCCGCAGCCAGGGAGCGGCGGCCGCCTTCCCAGCCCTTTTCCTCGTCGCCGTCGAAGGAGGGGGCGAGGGGAGCGACGCGGCCGGGGCTCAAGGTGAGGCGGGGGCCGTCGTCGGTGGCCTGGATCGCCGTGGCGTCCCGGGGGCCGGCGTCGCCACGGTCGACAAAGCGGACCCGCTGGGGGTTGAAGAGGTAGGCGACGCGGATGTTGCCGCCGGGCTGGCCACCGTCGGCGTTGTTTTCGGGATCGATCTGGCGGAAGTCGTAGACGGGGCCGCCGGCTTCGAAGATCGAATCGATGAGCAGCTTCAGGGTGCGGCGGGCGGTGACCAGGCCGTTGTCCACCGGGCCGTCATCGTCCTGGATCTCCTGCAGGGCGACGACGTCGGGGGCGCCCAGCTCCTGGGCGATGGTGCGCGCCAAGCCTTCGAATTGCTTCGACGGATCCTGGGGATCGAGGTTGAGAACGTTGAAGGTGGCCACGGTGAGGTGGGAGTCGTCGCCACGGAGAGTGGTCACCTCTCGGGCGGGCTCGGCGGCGGGGGGCTCATCGACGGACTCCCCATCGTCGACCGAAGCATCGTCGACCACCACATCATCGACCGGGGGCAGGGGCTCCGTCGCCCACACCCGCCACTCACCGAAGCGGTAGGCCACGACGCCGATGACCGGACCGAGGAGGCGATCTCCCACCGCCAGGTCCGGTACCTCGTCCACCAGGTTGGTATCCACCAGGATGCGCTCGGGGTTGAAGTCCTCCGGCAGCAGCGAGAGGCCGCCGCGATGGGTGCGGGGCTCGGCGTGGCGGCCGTCGTCGCCCACCACCACAAAGCCGCCGCGGTAGGTGGTGGGGCCCACCACCACCGGCTCGCGCACCATGACCCGCATGCCCTCGAGGCTCTCGAAGAAGTCGAGGCCGTCCTCGGTGGGGCGGTATTCCTCCAGGGCGTCGGCGTCGAAAATGCGGCTGGGGGGCATGCGGCCGCCCTCCCCCAGCACCACCGGCTGGGGCGGCGGGTTGTCACGGCTTGGGCGGTGGATGACGGAAGCTTCGAGGGTGGTGATGGGGAGCTCACCGGGGTAAGCGATCTCCGCTACCCGGCCGGAGATCTCCACCACGTCCCCAGCACGCACCGCGGCCTCCGCTGACCCAGCGTCCGGCAAGGCTCCCTGGGGCATCGCGCTCTGGGGCAGCACCCCGGGGGCGGCGACGATGCGCAATCCCTCGGAAGTGGCGGGGTCGTCGTCGGGGTCGAGGCTTTGGATCCAGAAGGTCACGTCCGGTTCCCGGGGCTCTCCGTCCTCGGAGGAAGAGCGGCGGGGCGGGGGCTCGACGGCGGTGACCACGCCGCGGACTCGGTGCAGCCACTGGCCTTCCATGGGCGAGCGATGCCCCGCTCCCTGCACCTGCGCCACCTTCACTTCTCCCAGGGTCACGGCGAAGGCGAGGACGTGGGTGACCTGCTGGTCGCTGAAGTTGTCGTCGCTGACCAGGAGGAGCAGCCGCCGGCCGTCCGGGAGAGAGGGTCCGAAGGTCATGCCCTCCAGATTGTCAAGGGGAATGCCCAGGGCCGTGAGATCGAGGAGCAGCTCCTTCCTCACCGGCTGGGCCAGCGCCGCATCCACCTGCGGGCCGGAGACCCGATCAGCTCCCTGGACATCGACCTCGTAGAGACGGATGTGGTTGATGCCGCCAGAAGAATAGGAACGCTCTAGCGCCAACAACTCGCCGGAGCCCAGGGCCGTCAGCTCCACCAGACCGTTGACCTCGATGGCGTCGGGAGCTTCACTGTCCTCCACCACCGGATCGTTCCAATAGACATACTCCCCCCCTAGCCGGCTCCCCGGCGCAGCGCCCGTCCCTCCGGACCCCACGCCCAGATCAAAGCGCAGGATGCGAGAAGCGCTGGCCCCCCCGGGCACCGCCTCCGGGCCGTCCTGCACCAGGGCGTTCTCGATTCCCGACCACAGGTTGAGGCCAGCCGGCTCCATGGTCAGCGCCTCGAAACCCAGGTTGTGCCGAATACCCATCGTGCCTGACTCCGGCTGGTAGTAGTCCGGCAGGGGCAGGGCTTCGAGGCTCTCCCCGGCGAGGGAGAAGCGACGCAGGAAGGGGCCGACGCCGGTGTTGACATGACCTTCGGAGGAGATAAAGAGGGTGCCGTCGACGGCCAGGGCGATGCCTTCACCGTCGATGGCGTAGCGCGGGAAAGGCTCGCCGTTGAGATCCTTCAGCACCGTGCTCTCCACCGCCCGCACCCCGCCCTCCTCGAGCTTGCCGTCGGTGAGCTGAACCTCGAGGGTGTAGAAGCGCGCCGGCGCGTGGACGCTGGCGTCGTCGCTGATGCTGTAGTAGCGACTGGGGCCATCGCCTCGGCTCGACCTGGCCGGGTCGTAGGTGAGGCCCGAAAGTCCGCCCAGAGGTTCCACCAGCTCCATCCCCGGCCCGGGCTCGACCTCCACCACTGACCGCCCCAGGAACTCCAACGCTCCCACCCCTGCGGCCGCGGCGGGCAGGGCGGTGCACAAAGCGAAGGCTGCCAGCACGGCGAGGCCGGCCAGCGAAGTCGAAACGATGGAGCGACGGGTGGGGGTGGAATTGCGTCGGATCACGGAACTCTCCTCACGGCTTGTGGGACGGGCCTGCTCCAGAATGGCGCTGCTCGATGTGTGAGCCTGCGCGAATGCGCGGGGGGATTATCCCATGGTGGGCGGGGGTGTGGTCTGACGATGCTGGGGCGAGGGGCCCTCAGGGGCACGTCCCAAACGCCAAAGTATCCGTCACCGCCGGAGACGAGACCCCCAGCTGATTGCTGTACTCCCGAGTCTCCCCCGCCACCAGGTCGGTGACCCGCAGGGTGTATTCCACGTTGGTGGTGGCGGCGGCGAAGACCCAATAGTGACCGTTGACGCCGCAGCCCCGGAGCACCTTCACCAGCACTTCCCAATTGGCCGCGTCGAAGAACCACAGCATGCCCGAGTCCCCGGTCTTGTCCTGCACCACCCGGGCGACGCCGGTGTTGCCGAAGCGGTCCCGCCAGTCCCCATCGACGGCGAAGCGGCCGTCGCGCAGGCAGAGGCGGGTGGGGGATGGCTCACAGGGACCTTCGCCGTAGCGCTGCTGGAGGAGGAATTCGAAGCCCGTGGGCAGGGTGTCGGCGGGCCAGGAGCTGTGGTCGAAGCCTTCCTCGATGCGCGTGGTGAGAGGGACGTCGAGGCGCTCCAGCTGCTGGCGCAGTGCCTCGTAGGAGGCGCCCTGGAAGTTGAAGTCGCCGGTGCTGTAGTAGAGGTAGGCGGGGGCCGTGTAGTCCGGATCCGCCACTTCGAGGACGGTGCGGTAAGGCGCGGAGAGGGAGAGGGCGCCGCTGAAGCGGGAGCCCGGTGCGTAGGCCAGCACCAGAGCATAGGCACCGCCGGCGGAGTGGCCGGCGAGGGAAATGCGGCGGGAGTCGAGGGCCTGCTCCTGCTCCAAGAGCTCCAACGCCCCGGCGATGGTGGCGTCGTCGGCGCCGACGCCGAAGCCCAAGTCGGAGATGGATTTGGGCACCAGCAGCACCACGTCGAGCTGCTCCGCCACCGGCTGCAGCGTGCTCTTCCACTGCCCGGGCGTCGCCCCGGAGCCGTGGAGAAAGACCACCACCGGCGCCGGCTCCGCCGGATCGATGCCGGTGGGCAGGTAGCGCAGGGCGTAGGTCTCGGTCTCTTCGACGTCCAGCCGCTTCCAGGTTCCTGCCTCGGCCGGGCGACCGGCTCCCACACTGAGAACCAGGGCGAGAACGAGGCCCGTGAGCAGGGGTGGGTATCGGCGGGGGTTGATCGATGTCATCACGGCATATCCTCCGCCGGCGAGTATAGCTCGTCCTCGGCAGAGCGCTACCGGATCACCGGCGTCGGCCGGACGCTCCTGCCGAAGAAGAGCGCATTGGCCACCAGGCGCTGGGTGCCGAACCAGAAGCCGCGGAAGGCCGGGTCGTCGGCCAGCCGGATGACCGTGCCGCGGTCCAGGCGCTGGGCGGTGACGGCGGGGGTGCCCGCCAGCTGCGCCGGCGCATCGGCGGGGGCGTAGCCGGCGAGGAGAGGGGCCTCGGTGTAGGCGGCAACGGTCTCCCACGGGTTGCCGGTGGCGACCAGGGGCTCGATGCCGGTGCGGAAGACCGGGAGCTCCTCGTCGCCGAAACCGAAGCCCAAGGGATGGGTGGTATCGATGCGGGCGGCGAAGACTGCGCCGGAGATGGTGGCGGCTTGACGGGTGGCCTCGTAGTCGGCGTAGCGCTGGGCGGAATCTCCCGAAGCCGCCGGCGGGGCACCCTCCAGCTCCTGCTCCGGACTGGGCAGGATGGCCATGGGCTCGGGAGCCGTCTCGGCCTCAGGCAGGTCGAGCACGCTCTTGCCCACCCAGTGGGCAGCGGTGCTGCTGGCCACCAGCACTCCCCCGCTCCGCACCCAGCTCTCGAGCTTCTCGCTCACCTCGGCGTCCCAGGCATCGTATTTGCCGCTCACCAAGAGCACGTGGGTGAAGGACGAGAGATCCATGGACGCAACGCGGTCCATTTCCACCAGCGTCAGGGGTAGGCGGAAGTGGTGGTCGATGAGGTGCCAGAGCTCGCCGGCCTCGTAGGTGTCCACCTCGCCGCCCACCACCAGCAACGGCTTGGGAGCGGTGAGGGGCATCATGGTGGGGCTGCCCAAATCTTCCCCGCGGGAGGTCAGGCCGCCGGCCACAGGGAGGATGTCCAGCCCCTCTTGCTCCGCCACCTGGCCCAAGATCGCCTCGGTGCGGGAGCGGTCGTCGGCACCGCGGCGCACGGGCACGATCACCGCTCCCGGACCGAGAGCCGTCGAACCTTCTTCACCATCGATGGAAACGCCGCGGGTGGCCACCTGCGCCGTCACCCCAGCGCCGAGGAGCTGCCCCAGGGCCCGCATGGATCCGTGATCGCGCCAGGAAAACGCATAGGCCACCGCCTGCGCATCGGCCTCGTAGCTCCCCGAACGGGCCTCTACTTCCTGCAGCGGCTCGCCCCAGGCGTCGCCAGGGACAGCGCCGGCTCGCGCTTCGGCGCTGCGGGCGTCGAAGGCCAGCGGCAAGGTCCAGGCGGAGACGTCGTAGAAGGTGCTGTCCTCAAACTCTTTGCGCGCCTCGAAGAGCGCCTTGACCAGCCGGTAGGCCTTCTGCGCCACCGGCACCGCCCAGCTCTGCCCGGCCTCGAAACGCTGGCCCGCCACCTCGACGGTGCGGGTCAGCGGGCGCACCTCGATGTGGTGCCGCAGCAGTAGCTGGAGGAACTCCCTGGCCCGGGTCGAATCCTCCGGAAAGCTGACCAGATACGCCCCCACCGGGTCCTGCCGTCCGGCCTCCCGGGCCTCTCGGTAGAAGTCCCGGCGGTAGCGGATCAGCTCCTCCCGCTGCTCCCGGGCCGCCTCCAGCATGGAGAGGGAGGTGAGGAATTGGTTGCGGATGGTGAAGGGGAAGGAGATGGCTCCGCGGCGGGTATCGTGGAGCCGGCCGCGGGCGCTGGCCTGCTCGAAGAGCACGCCGATGCTACCCACCAGGTCCGGGTAGGTGGAGCCCTTGCCCGGGTAGAAGTCGTCGAAAGACTCCTCGCTGTAATACAGCACCCCGGCATCGTCCAGCTTGCGGGCGTGGTAGCCGGCGATGGTGCGAGTCAGCTGCTGGTTGGCGTCGGGAATCCACGGATTGACCCGAGTGGGCACGCCGGGCTGGAAGAAGTAGGTCGAGTCGCTGCCCATCTCGTGGTAATCGCCCAGGAGGTGAGGCCGCCAGCGGTAGTAGGTCTTCAGCCGCGCCTGGGATTCGGGATGCTGAGAGGGCATCCAATCGCGGTTGAGGTCGAACCAGTAGTGGTTGGTGCGGCCGGTGGGCCACGGCTGGCGGTGCTCCCGATGGTCGCGGGAGGCCACCGGCACCTCACCTCGATGCATGGTGGCCCAATGGGCGAAGCGGCCCAGGCCGTCGGGGTTGAGGCTCGGGTCGAGAAGCACGATGGTCTTCTCCAGCAGCTCCTCCACCGCCTCGCCGCGCCCCGCCGCCAGATGGTAGGCGGTGAGCATGGAAGCGTTGGAGCCGCTGGCCTCGTCCCCGTGGATGCTGTACCCCAGCCACAGGACCGCCGGCAGGCTCTCCAACCGCTCCGGTGTCAGCTCTCCGGACTCCCCCTCCCCGCCGGAAGCTGCCAAATGAGCTTGGCGTAGCTCTTCCAGCCGCTGCAGATTCTCCGGCGTCGAAATGGTCATCAAGAGCAGCGGCCGTGATTCATGGGTGCGCCCCTGAACCTCCAGCTGCACCCGGCTCGAGCTCTCCGCCAACGCCGCCATGTAGATGGCCAGCTGATCCGGCCGCACGTGCTGCTCCCCCACCTCATACCCCAACACCGACGCCGGTGTCGGCACCGAGGCGTCGTATTCGACCCCCTCCGGCAGGTAGTAGGCGAGAGCTTCTGCCTTCACCACCGACGTCACCAGACCGGAGACGAGTAGGACGACGAGGCCGAGGAAGGAAACAGCAGACGTAGAAGAACCGAGAGCGCGCAGGGCGCGCGGGAGCAACATCGACATGGACAGAATCCTCCGCGTGGATCACCGAAGCGGCGCGGCGGCGGGATCCCTCACCCTGCCAGCGCCAAGAGAGCGCTCAGGGTACCAGGTTGGGCGAGAAGACCCGAGATCCGTTCCGGCAGGGATCGCTCCTCAGCCGCCGCCGGCGCGCCACGCCGCATCGAGAAGCCCCTGGGTGCGCTCGCTGGCGCGGATGCTCGCCTCCTGGAGGTCCTGGCGGTCGGGATGGCGAGCGAGGCTTGCGAAGGCGTCGATCATCAGGCTGTGGGCGGTGCGCTGGCTGGGGGTGGGCACAAAGGCGAACTCCGCCGGCGGCGCCAGGGCGCGCCGCTGGGTGAAGCCGACGACGTGGTCGGGATGATCGAAGCCCGCCCCCTGCTTCCAATCTTGAACGAAGTCCTCGAGATGGATCACGCCCTCGGTGCCCAGCAAGTCCAGGTCCTGGACGAGCGCGCCGACGTCGTAGCCGGCGTCGTAGGTGGTGGTGGTGCCGTCCCCGAAGAGCATGGAACCGGAGACCCGCACGACCGCTCCCGTCTCCAGATCCCGGCTCAGGGAGGTCTGCAGACTCTCGACCTCGAAGCTCCCAGGCAGGTACTCCACCGCCGCCCGCATGCAATACCAGGCCATATCCCCCAACGCCCCGGTGGGTTCGAGACGAGGGTCGAAGCGGATATTGGTGCGGTCCGGATTAGGGAAGAAGAAGGCCGTACGCAACGCCAGGGGCTCGCCGATGCGCTGCTCAGCCTCACTCTTGATCTGTGCCGTCCGCGGGTGGTGGACAAAGTGGGTGGCGTCGAGGAAGGCGACGCCGTGCTCGCGGCAGGCGGTGGTGATGCGCTGGAGGGATTCGAGGCCGTCGAAGGGCTTTTCCGCCAGCACGTGCTGGCCCGCCTCCGCCGCCGCGACAGCGATTTCCTCCCGGGTCGAAGTGGGAGTGGCCACGTAGACGGCGTCGAGGCCGTCCCAGGCAATCATCTCCCGCCAGGACCCGAAGGCCTTCACAGCTCCCTGCCCGCCCGTACCGTGCTCGGTAATGAACTGCTCCGCCCGGCCCACCGACCGGCTCGCCACCGCCACCAGCTCCGCTTCCGGGGACTCCCCCATCGCCGGCGCCAGCGCTTGAGCGATGTACCCCGTACCGACGATTCCGATCCGCAGCTTGTCTCCCACGCTCAGCTCCCTTCCGGTTTTTCTTCAGCTCGCTCCTGCGCTGGAGTCTATCGCTGCCGTCAGAGCTCTCCTCGATCAACGCAACGAGCCCGGAGATCAGAAGACCCCCGGGCTCGCTCTATCTCAGCCGCGGGCAGCGGCTGGTGCTGCGGTCCGACCTTACGGCACCGGTCCCCGCCACGACGAGAAGTCGTCGAAGAAGACGCTGCCGTCGGTGCCGGGCTCGACGCCGCCGACGATGCCCCATTGGACCCAATCCGTGGGCCAATTGTCATTGTCGATGCCGGTGACCTCTTCCTGCAGCACGCCGTCGATGCTCAGCCGCAGCAGGCCGTCGGCGGCGCCGGGGCCAGAGGAGCGGCGCCAGGCGATTTCCAGCACGCTCCAATCGTCCGCCAGGGCGTACCAGCTGGTGCCGTCCCAATTGAGATCGTTGCGGTGGGCCTTGGCGCGGATGGAGAAGCCTTCCGCCATGCGCCAGCGCACGATGGTCTGGAACAGGCGCTCGCCGGTGTCGGCGCGGGAGCTGACGATCTTGAAGCGCTTGTTCTCCGCCAGGGTGATGGAGTTGGGGTTGAAGCGGAAGCGCACGCGGTAGAAGTCTTCCCCGTCCGGCGTCTCGTCGGTGAGGAAGGCGCGCTCGTTGTCCGCGTCGAGGGCGATCTCGAGCCCCGTCTCGCCGCGGTCGGCGGCGGCGGCGTTGTAGCTGGTGGTGGCCCCCAGGAGGGTTTCATCGTCCCAGCGGGAGGCGTCGCCGGTCTCCAGATCGTCGAAGAAGATCAGATTCTCCGACGGCAAGGCCCACAGCTCGCGGCCCACCGCCGAATCGGCGGCGGCGAAGAAGAGCAGGCCCTCGGTGACGGTCAGCTCTTCGGGCTGGGAGGAGAGGTTGCCGGAGTCCACATCGCTGACCAAGGTGGTACCGGCGGTGGTGCCGTCGGTCACCCACAGCTCGATGCCGTCGGCGAGAGTCCAGGTGGAGAAGTACAGCAGGTCGTCGAAGACCTGGCCCCCGCGGGGGGTCCCGTAGACGGCATCGCGGTGCAGGGTGACCACCGAGGTGGTCCCTAGAGCGGTGCCGTCGGTGGCGTAGAGATTCGCATCGGTACCGTCGTAAGCGACGAACCAGACCTTGCTCTTGTATTCGCCCAGGATCACCGGCCGCGCGAACGAGTCCGTGGGATTGATGTCCACCACCATCTGGGTTCCAGCGTTGGTGCCGTCCGTCGACCAGACCTCATAGCCATTGGTGCCGTCGTCGGCGATGAAGAAGAGTCTTCCCAGGGCTGGGGTGAGATTCTGGGGATCGGGAGCGAATTGGTTGCCGGGATAGATGTCCTTGACCAAGGAGGTTCCGGCGGCGGTGCCGTCGGTCACCCACAGCTCGCGGCCGCTTCCGGTCTTGGCGGTGAAGAAGACTTTGCCCAAGGCAGGGGTCATTTCCTCGGGGCGGGTGCCGGCGGCGCCGCCCAGGCCGGCGAAGAAGGAAGTTCCCGCCGCCGTGCCGTCGCTGATCCACAGCTGAGGGTCGGAGCCGGGAGGCTGGGTGTGGAAGATCACCGAGGAGCCCAACGGCGTAAAGCCCAGGGGGTTGGAGCTGTCGGAACCGGGA
This sequence comes from Acidobacteriota bacterium, assembly GCA_034211275.1. Taxonomy (NCBI): domain Bacteria; kingdom Pseudomonadati; phylum Acidobacteriota; species Acidobacteriota bacterium. Next base: position 2,593 of record JAXHTF010000187.1, on the reverse strand, counting down.
TTGATATCGAGGAGAATCTGGGTCCCGGCCATGGTGCCGTCGCTCACCCAGGGCTCGCGGCCGGCGCCGGTGTTGAGGTCGAAGAAGAGCTTTCCACCGTTGTAGATCATCTCGTTGAGAGCGCCGCCGCTCATGTTGGAAATCCGCACGGTACCGGCGAAGGTCCCGTCGGTGCGATAGATCTCGGTACCGCTGCCGGTGCGGTCCGCGGCGAAGTAGACGAAGTCCCCCACCTGCACCAGCGCCTCCGGCTTGCTGTAGCCGCCTAGATCGCCCTGGCCTCCGCCGAGGCGGCGGGTGCCGGCAGCGGTGCCGTCGCTGGCCCAGATAGCCATCTTGGTGGAGTCGTCGACGGCCCGAAAGAAGACATCCTCACCGCGGCGCACCAGATCCTGAGGAGCCGAGCTGTCGTCCTGGCCCTGCTCGAGGACGATCTGAGTCCCCGCCAGAGTGCCGTCGCTGACGAAGAGCTCGTTGCCCCGGGCCGGGTCCTCGGCGTTGAAGTAGAGCTTGCCGTCGTGGGCCACGAAGCGGGCCGGGTCGGAGGAAGGCAGACCGGCCCGGATGTCCCGTACCAAGCTCGTACCGCCCGGGGTGCCGTCGGTGACCCACAGCTCGCGGCCGGCGGTGCCGTTGTCGGCGACGAAGAAGACCTCTCCGCCGATGGCCAGGAGGTCCTCCGGATCGCTGCTGGCGGCACCGGGGTTGATGTCGAGGATCAGGGTCGTGCCGGCGGCGGTGCCGTCGCTCTTCCACAGCTCGGTGCCGTTGGCGGTGGTGGCGGCAAAGATCAACGTGCCCTGGAGGTTCTCGAGCTCGTAGGGATTGGACGCCGAAGCGCCGTTGAGGTCCACCACCTGCACCGTCCCGAGGCCGGTGCCGTCACTCTTCCACAGCTCACCTTCGGCGCTGAAGAAGAGGGTATTGCCCACGGGCGTGAACTCCCTGGGAAACGAAGAATTGCCCATGGGATCGATGTCCTTGAGCAGGGTGGTGCCCGCCACGGTACCGTCGGTCACCCACGGCTCGCGGCCCAAGGTGGAGCTGTCGGCGCTGAAGTAGACCTTGTTCTGGAAAATGGTGAAATACCACGGGCGAGCGGAGTTTGCGCCAGCTTCGATGTCCGCCAGCTGGAAGGTGCCGCCGGCGGTGCCGTCGCTGACCCAGGGCTCCTGGCCGGTCACCCCGTCGCTGGCGGCGAAGACGGCGCCGGCGGCGATCACTTCCCCACCGTCCCCGTAGACCGCGTCCGGAAGGGGAGCGATATCGGCCACGAAGGCCGCACCGCCGACGGTGCCGTCGGAGGACCACAGAGCATAGTCGTGAACTGCGTCCTCCGCTCCAAAGAGCATCAGCGGGCTCACGTAGCCGACACCCTCCGGCGCGCTCGCGAAGTCGGTGCCGGGGAAGACATCACCCACCGCGAAGGTTCCCGCACCGGTGCCGTCACTCCGCCACATCTCGCGGCCCACGAAGGGACCGTCGTAGAGGGTGTAGAAGAGGGGTCCGGCGGGCCATGCAAACACCCCGGTAGCGCTGGTCTCGCCGGGCCAGACGTCGCGCAGCAAGGTGGTGCCGGCGGCGGTACCGTCGGTGCGCCAGAACTCGCGACCATGGCGCCCGTCCTCGGTGACGTAGTAGAGGTGACCGCCGAACGAAATCACCGGGGTCGGATCGGAGGAGACCGACACATTCGCCACCTGGCGCAGGTCGTCGATCAGATACGGCTGGGCGGTGACGTCCGGTCCCGAAAGACCCAGCGACACCGCACAACAGAACAGCGCGAGAGCGGTCACTGCCCTGCCAGATAGAACGCTGCCAAAGATTCCTAATCCAAAATGCATTGCATCTCCTTTCCGGCCCTAGCCGGCTGAGGGAAAACGGCCCATGGACCTGCTCCTGGAAAGGGGCAGGCCTCAGATCTGGGGATTCCGATTCGTTCACTATAAACGAACGCGAACTTGGAGCCTGTATTCCCTCAGAGACCAAGAAAGCTGCAGAAAGCCCAAATTGTGCCGCGCCGAGCTCGAAGAACCCACTTCCGCGAGACGGACCGCACGACAAGGCAATTCCAAGAAATCAATCTCAAGAAACCCGACCTCCAGGAACAGCAACCTCCAGAAACACCGCGAGCCCGAAGATCCGAAGATCCCCGGGCTCGTTGTGTCTCAGCTGCGCGAGCTGCCCTGGCTTGCCGTCTGGCTTGCAGTCTGCCTGGCGGCCAGCCTCGCGGCAACTCTTATTGCGCCGGTCCCCCCCACGACGAGAAGTCGTCGAAGAAGACGCTGCCGTCAGTGCCGGGCTCGACGCCGCCGACGATGCCCCACTGGACCCAATCCGTGGGCCAGAGGTCGTTGTCGATGCCGGTGACCTCTTCCTGCAGCACGCCGTCGATGCTCAGCCGCAGCAGACCGTCGGCGGCACCGGGGGCGGAGGAGCGGCGCCAGGCGATCTCCAGCACGCTCCAATCGTCCGCAAGGGCGTACCAGCTGGTGCCGTCCCAATTGAGATCGTTGCGGTGGGCCTTGGCGCGGATGGAGAAGCCTTCCGCCATGCGCCAACGCACGATGGTCTGGAACAGGCGCTCGCCGGT
>JAXHTF010000186.1 GCA_034211275.1 Acidobacteriota bacterium | reverse complement strand
CTCAGAGCGAGCTAGAAACCCACCAGGAGGCACTCCCCGATGACCTTCCAGCGCATCACTGTTCGCCCGGACCAGATGGACGGGGTCCCCTGCATTCGCAACCTGAGGATTCCGGTTGCAACCATCGTAGGGATGGTTGCGGATGGTGTCAGTGAACGAGAGATTCTCGATCTCTATCCGGATCTGGAGCTTGGGGATGTCAGAGAAGCTCTCCGCTATGCGGCGGAGGCTCTCCGCGAGAGGACTCTTCCCCTCGTTCAAGCTTCGTGAAGTTTCTTATCGACAACGCACTGTCCCCACGAGTCGCAGCTGGCTTGGTCTCTGCTGGTCAAGACGCCATCCATGTCCGGGATCTCGATCTACAACACGCCCCCGATTCAGAGATCTTCGAGAAGTCCTTAGCCGAAGACCTAATTCTGGTCTCAGCCGACACCGATTTCGGCGCCTTGCTGGCGCTCCGCGAGGAAAGCAAACCCTCGGTCGTATTGTTCCGGAGAGGTGTCGAGAGACATCCGGATCGGCAAGTTGAGCTGCTAGTCCAGAACCTAGAGAACCTGCGTAGCTCTCTCGAGCGAGGCTGTGTGGCGGTCTTGGAAGAGGATCGAATCCGAGTTCGCTACCTCCCCTTTGTGGCCGGTCCGTAGAGAGTCGACCTTTCCCTTCAATGCACCGGCGAGGAAACCGCCGTGTCGTCGAGCTCGTCCTCCGGTGGAGGATCCTCGAGGGCCGTGGGAGTGTAGGTGGGAACGAGCTGGCGGAGGAGGGCGAGGGTGGTTTCGCGATCTTCCGCCAGGGCGGCGCGGGCTAGCCAATCCACCTGCTCCAGAAGATCCGGCGGCGGGGCCGGGGATTCCGCCACGAAAATCTTGCGGTCGATGCGGTGGGTGCTCTCCTCCTCCTCCGTCATCAGCTCCTCGTAGAGCTTCTCCCCGGGCCGCAGACCGATGACCTGAATGGGAATGTCGATTTCCGGCGCCAGCCCCGCCATGGTGATCATGTGCCGAGCCAGGTCGAAGATGCGGATCTGCTCCCCCATCTCCAGCACGCAGAGCTCACCGTAGTCGCCGTAGGCGGCCTTGAGCACCAAGCCCACCGCCTCGGCGATGGTCATGAAGTAGCGCCGCACGTCCTCGTGGGTCACCGTCACCGGTCCGCCGTCGGCGATCTGCTCGCGGAAGAGGGGCACCACCGAGCCGGCGGAGTCGAGGACGTTGCCGAAACGCACGGCGGTGAATCGAGTGGTGGAGCTGGCCGCCAGCGAACGCACCAGCATCTCCCCCACCCGCTTGCTGGCCCCCATGACGCTTGTGGGGCGCACCGCCTTGTCGGTGGAGATGAAGACGAAGCGGTCGGCGCCGTAGGTATCCGCCGCCGTCGCCACGTTGCGCGTGCCGAGGATATTGTTCTTCACCGCCTCCCCGGGGGCCACCTCCATCAGCGGCACGTGCTTGTGGGCGGCGGCGTGGAAGACATCCTGGGGCCGGTGATGAGCGAAGAGGGAGAGCATGCGGCCGGCCTCCCGAACGTCCGCCACGTCGGTGCTTAGCGCCGCCTGGGGGTATTTGCGCTGGAAGCGGCGGTGCAGAACGTAGAGGCCGTTCTCGTTCATGTCCACCATCACCAGCCGCCCGAGCCCCGCCTGCAGCAGCTGGTCGCAGATCTCGCTGCCGATGGAGCCGGCGGCGCCGGTCACCAGGGCGGTGCGGCCGGCGATGGCGGCGGCATCCTCGCTGGCGGAAAAACGCACCGGCGGCCGCGGCAGAAGATCCTCCGGTGACAGGTCCTGCAGGCGGACGCTGGTCTCCTGCTCCTGGAGGTAGACGTAGGAGACGGGAAGAATCTTGAAGCGAATCTTGAGGTCGGCGCACAGCGAGAGGATTTCGCGGATGCGCTCCGCCGGTAGTCGGGGGATGGCGATGAGCACCTTGCCCACGTCATGGCTCTTGACCAGCTCCGGCAGGTCGCCGATGGCTCCCAGAATCGGCTGGCCACCGACGATGGTGCCCCATTTCGACCGGTCGTCGTCGACGAAGCCCACCACCCGATAGTTGTGCTCGTCGGAGCGCCGCAGATCCCGCAGCAACATCTCGCCGGCGGCGCCGGCGCCGACGATGAGGGCGCGCACCGAGTCCTTGCGGCGCGCTCGCCGGCGATCCACCCGGTACATCCAGGCTAGCCGCGGCGCAAACCGCAGCACGGCCATCACCGCCGTGGAAAGCAGCAATTCCAGCACCACCACCGAGCGCGGCAGGCCGTGGAGGCGCAGCAGGAAGATGCCGGAGAGGAAGAGGCCGGTCCCGGCGATACCGGAAGCGGCGATGCGGGCGCCGTCGGTGAGGCCCGAAAGCAGAAAGGACCAGCGATGGAGACCGAAGAAGGTGTTGCAGGCGACCCGGCAGACCACCAGCAGGAGCAGCGTAGCGGGCAGGTCCTCGGTCCAACGCTCCGGCACCGCGCCTTCGAAGCGCAGCAGCAGGGCGCTCCACAGCGCACCGACGGCGATGGCGCCGTCGAGGCCGAGGATCATCAATCGGCGAAGGGGAGCCTTGATGTGATTCACGAGGAGCGGGTCAACCTATTGTTCGGAGCAATTATGCTGAGGCAGCAACACTACCATGAGCGGCCCAAACCCCGCACCGCCTGCTCCAATGCCGTCACCACCCGGTCCACCTGCTCCGGCTGCAGACGATTGTGGAACGGTAGGGCGATGGTGCGGCGCGCCAGGTCCTCGGTCACCGGCAGATCCCCCTCGGCAGTGTCCAGGCTCTGGCGAATGAAGGGCTGAAGGTGAATGGGTGAGAAGTACGCCCGGGTGGGTACCCCCTGCTCCGCCATGGCGTCCATCACCGGCTGGCGGTCGAGCCCCGGTTCCAGCAACACCACGTAGACGAACCAGCTCATGCGCACGTGGTCCGCGACCTGCGGCGGACGCACGAAGGGTAGTCCGTCGAGACGCCGAGCGTAGAGATCCGCCACCCGCTGGCGGCGACGCAGGAAGTCCTCCAGCCGGGCCAGTTGACTACAACCCAGGGCGGCGCTCATCTCGTCCAGGCGGTAATTGTAGCCAAGCCGCTCGTGGGCCAACCACTGCCCCATGGAGCTGCGGCCCTGGTTGCGCAGACTGCGGGCGACGGCAGCCAGCTCGTCGTCGTCGGTGACGATGAGGCCCCCCTCGCCGGTGGTCATCTGCTTGTTGGGATAGAAGGCGAAAACACCGGCCTCCCCCAGCGCTCCCAGCTTGGTGCCCCGGTGCTCAGCCCCCAAAGCCTCGCAGCAATCGTCGATGAGGTGCAGGTCATGCTCGCCGGCAAAGGCCTGGAGCTCGTCCCAGGGCGCCGGATGACCGAAGGCGTCCACCACCATCACCGCCTTGGTCCGCGGCGTGCGGCGCCGCTCCAGCTCCTCCGGATCGAGGTTGAAGGTTTCGCCTTCGATCTCCAGGAAGACCGGCGTCACCCCTTCGAAAAGCAGCGGCGTGACGCTGGCCACGAAGGTGAAGGACGGCACCAGCACCTCGTCCCCGGGGCCCAAGCCCAGAGCCCGCACCAGCACGTGAAGACCGGCGGTGCCGGAGCTGACGGCGATGCCGTGGCGCACCCCCACATACTCCGCCAGGACGGCCTCGAAGCGCTCCGCCCAGGGCCCCAGAGCCAGCCGCCCGGAGCGCAGCACTTCCATCACCGCCGCGACGTCGGATTCGTCCAGATCCGCCGCCGACATGGTCAGCGGTGGCTCGGCGGCGGCTGCTTGGGAACCCCTCTGGGGCTGGTCGTCGGTGCTCATCCCGGGGATTTGACCATTGCCGAGCCTCAGGTTCAAGGGGCAGGAGCAAGCCGCTCTTGACACCTCGCCGCCGGAGACCTAAGGTCTTGAGAACTTTGCGGCAAACCCATGGCCACGGGGATCGCTGATCCCCCGGTCCGCAGCTCGGAGGCTCCCAGGTGAACGACCAACCCAAGTCCCAGCGACCGGTGCGTCGAGGGCCCTACCCGGAGATCACCATCCCGGCGGTGCTCACCGGCTACGGCATCGGCGCGGTGATCGTCCTGTCCATCGGCTATCTCAGCCTCAAGCTCGGCTTCTCCATCGAAGGATCGGAGCTCGCCGCCATCCTAGGATTCTTCATCCTGCGCGGCCTCATGGGGCGCAACTCGATCATCGAGAACAACATCAATCAGACCCTGGCCAGCGCCGTCAACGGCGCCTCCGCCGGGCTGATGTTCTCGCTACCGGCGATCTTCATCCTCGGCATCGAGGATTTCAACAAGCCCCTGACCGTCCTCGGCAGCATCGCCGGAGGCGTTCTGGGCATCGCCTTCATCATCCCGCTGCGCAAGCAGATGATCGACTTCAACCGCCTGGCCTTCCCCGGCGGCATTGCCACCGCCGCCATTCTCAAGGCTCCCGGGGCCGGCATCCGTAAAGCTCAGCTGCTGCTGGGAGCGGCGGCCCTCAGCGGCGTCCTGCACTTGATCGCCCTCAACACCATCGAGAACTTCAACCTCGGTGCGGTCCTCGGGCTGCCGCCGTATATGAACGGCATTTGGTATTTATCCCTGCTCACCATCGGCACCGGCTTCCTCGCCGGCCGCGGCGGCTTCTTCTTCATCGTCGGCGGCTTCGTCTGCTATTGGGTCCTGGCCCCCATGCTCGCGTTCCAGGGGATCATGCCCAACCTGGTGGGGGCGGAAGCGTCGGATCCCGGGGTGGCGGAAATGCTCCGCCTCGGGCTCTTCCGGCCGCTGGGTATCGGCATGCTCATCGGCGGTGCCCTCGCCGGCATCTTGCTGGCCTTGCCCTTGGTGATCAGCGCGGTGCGCAGCATGCAGACGGCAGCGAAGACCCGCAGCTCCCTGGCCAAGGACGAGATGCCCATCCAGCTCCTCTACATGGCGATCGTTTGCGCCTTCGTGGTGCTCGGCATCATCGCCATCCTCTCCACCCAGGAGATGGGGCTCGGCCGGGGCCTGCTGATGGCCGCCCTGGGAACGCTGTGGATCTGGATCGCCGGAGTGGTGCTCTCGGAGTGCATTGGCCGTACCAATTGGTCGCCCCTTTCGGGCATGACCCTCATCGGCGTCACCATCCTCATCTTCGCCGCCAGCGGCCTGGCGGATCGCGCCACCATCGTCTCCTCCATCATCGTCGGCGCCGCCATGTGCGTCGCCATGAGCCAGGCCACGGACCTCATGCTCGACCTCAAGACCGGCTATCTGGTGGGAGCCATCCCGCGCAAACAGCAGATCGCCCAGTTCATGGGCACCTGGCTGGGACCGATCCTGGTGGTGGGACTGATCCTGGTGCTGCACAAGGCCTACGGTATCGGCGGCGCCGAGCTGCCGGCGCCCCAGGGACAGGCCCTGGCGACGGTGATCAACGGCATCCTCGGCGGCGACATCCCGATGCAGAAGTATGTCGCCGGCGCCGGTCTCGGAGCCCTCCTCAGCTTCAGCGGCATCGGCGGGCTGGGAGTGTTGGTGGGCCTGGGCTTCTATCTACCCTTCAACATCGTCCTCACCTACTCCATCGGCACCGCCCTGCGGCTGGCCTCGGATCACTTCAAGGGCCCCCTGTTCAGCGAGGACGTGGGGATTCCGGTGGCCGCGGGCTTCATCGTCGGCGAGGCCATGGTGGGCATCGGCTACGCCCTTTTCCGAGTATTCGGCGCGTGATCAAGCCAGTGTGATTCAGACAGTGGAGATCGAGCCATGAGAGCCATCGGATACATCCTCATCGTCGGCGGCTTCCTCGCCGGTGCCTTCATCGCCGTCCAGGACCAGCTGACGGTCCCCGTCGGGCCCTTCGTCATCTCCCTGGTGGTAGGGGCCGTGGGCATCGTGATGGTGCGCTGGGCCACTCACCGCGCCGCCACCCACGAGGACCACCTGGCGGCGAATATCAGCACCATCGGCAGCAGCCTGGCGCAGGTGGTGGAGGATGTGGAGAAGCTGGAGCAGGAGAAGGACGACATCGACGTCTACGAGCTGCGCCACGTCATCGACCGCACCTTCCCACCCCATCTCCAGGCCTTCATCGAGGCTCGGGAGAGCATCGCTCACAGCTACGGCCTACCCGCCTATGCCGACGTGATGAATTCCTTCGCCGCCGGCGAGCGCAACCTCAACCGCGTCTGGTCCGCCTCCACCGACGGCTACATCGACGAGGCCCACAACTACATCACCCTGGCCCGGGAGCAGATGGTCGAGGCGCTGGCAAAATTCCGCGCGCTGGAAGCCGGCGGAGTCTCTGCTTAGTCCCCCACCAGCGTTTCCCACAGATACACCACATCCCCCCGCAGACTCCACTGCTCCACATAGGCGCGGTTGAGGCGGACTTTCTCCGGCCAGATCACCTCGCGGTTGAAGCGTTCTGGATCGTCCTGAGCGGCCAGCAGCTCTTCTTCCCGGCGGAAGGCGAGGGTGGCGGGGCCGGTGATGCCCGGGCGCAGGCTGAGCACGACCCGATCCTCCCCTTCCAGACGGTCCGCAAAGCCGGGAACGTCGGGACGCGGACCGACGAAGCTCATTTGCCCCAGAAGCACGTTGATCAACTGCGGCAGCTCGTCCATCTTGGTCCGCCGCAGCCAGCGCCCCATGGGAGTGATGCGGGGATCCCGGGCGGTGGTGACGGAAGTGGTGAAGCCGGGGACGTCGCGCATGGTGCGCAGCTTGAGAAGGGGAAAGAGCCGCCCGCCGCGGCCAACCCGGGCCTGGACGAAGAAGCCGTTGGCGCGGCTGGCGAAAGCCGCCAGCAGATAGCCCACGGCGATGAGCCAGCCCGCCAGCAGTAGACCGAGGCTGGCCCCCAGGAGATCGAAACTGCGCTTGACGAAGCGCTGGCCCGTGGTGAGGCCTTCCGGAATCGTTTCCAGGGCTGCCCGCTGGTTGGAGGAATCATCCGCCACCGGCGGGCTCCCCTTCAGCGGCATCCTCCGCAAGATCACCATAGCCGAGCCGTTCCAGCGTCGGGCCGAGAATCGGCGCCAGACGGCCCTGGGTTTCTGCATCGAGCTGCCGCCGCCAGTTGCCGACGCTGGACGGCCGCACCGGCGCCGCCGCCCGGCCCACCAGCTCCTCCCAACCTTCCTCGGACGGTGCCTCGAAGCCCAGGTGATCCAGGAGAGCCAGCACCGAGCCCGTCGCGTCGGCGGTGAAATCCTCGTAGCGCAGAAAAAAGACCCGAGCGGGATCGATGGTCTCGAAGCCCTCCTCCGCCCGCTCCACCGAATGCCGCCATTGGAGGGCGCAAAGCTCGGTGAGGGTGTGTTCCCGGGCCGCCTCTTCCATCCCGGCGAAGCGCGGTCCCCAGACCGCCAGGCGACGTTCGCCGGAAAGCAGCCGATGCACCCGATTGGCGAGAAAGCGGTAGGCGTAGTACGGCAAGTCCAGGGGCGGCACGAAGCGTGCCTTGCGCAGCGAATAGGCCAGGTCCACCTCGGCGGTCCAGCGCTTCTCGGCGGAGGCAGCGACGTCGCGGCCGTCCCGCACCAGGAATACGAAGCGTGCCTCCGGCAGCACCCGGTGGACGAACTCCACCCGCAGGGAGTTGGCGCAGGTCTTCTCCACCAGCACCGGCCCGCCGCCCCCCACTGGTTTCGCGCGGCGAGCCTGGCGAGCGAAGGCGCGGCGGATGGATCGGCGCACGCTCTCCGTGGCCAGGAAGGGCTGGAGCTCGTCGTCCCCGTGGGTGAGGTTGCCGTGGCGCCAGACGGGATTGATCTCGTCGCAGGGCCAGGTGGAAAAGCCGGGCAGGGCGGTGAGCACGTCCCGCAGGATGTTGGTGCCGGAACGGGCGGCGCCGATGATCACCAGGGGCTGACAGCCCAAAGGCTCGTCTCCGGGGGCCGACTCGGTGCTGAAGGTCACTTCGTTCATCCTCGATCCTCGGTGGAGGCCAGTACGGGCTCGATCTCCGGTAGCCCGGCTCGGCGATAGATTTCCAACTGCTCCACCGTTCGCCGCCGCAGGCCGAATTCTTCCACCGCCCGGCGGTGGCCGGCGGCTCCCATACGGCGGCGCAGATCCGCGTCTTCTAGCAGGGCAGCGACGGCCCGGGCCAGGGCTTCGCCCTCCCGCGGCGGCACCAGCAGGCCGGTCTCGCCGTCCACCACCGTCTCCCGACTGCCGGGAGCGTCGGCGGCCACCACCGGCACGGCGCAGGCGGCGGCTTCCAGGGCCACTCGCGGCACTCCCTCTCGATAGTAGGACGGCAGAGCGAAGACCGCAGCGCCGGCGAGCACCTTCTCCAGATCCGGACGATATCCCAGCAGCTCGATAATTCCTTCCTTCTCCGCCCCCCGCAACCACTCCTCCGGCACCGCCTCCGGATGCCGGGGGTCGACTTCTCCCGCGATCTGAGAACGAGCCTCAGGATGAGTCTGGCGCAGGATCCGTGCCGCTTCCACGAACTCCCGCACACCCTTGGGCCACAGCAGGCGGGCGGCGAAGACCACCCGCGGTGCCTTCTCCACGCTCTCCTCCTCTACCGGCTGGAATCGCTGCAAATCGACGCCGGAGCCCAGCAGCAGGTGGCTTCTCTCCTCCGGAGCCCACCCCTGGTGCAGGAAGAGCTGCTGATCGTCGGGGTTCTGGAAGATCACCGCCCCGGCCCGATGCAGCACCCGGCGATAGCCCGCCGCGGCGAGGCGACGCACCACCGATCCCCGCAGCCCGGGCCGCTCGAAGGCCTGGCCGAGACCGGTGATGGTATGCACTACCACTCCAGTCCCGGTGGCACCTGCACCGGCAGCGAGGCCACCGAGGATGATCGGCTTGGCGTGGAAACAATGGGTCAGCCGCGGGCGCAGCCGGCGATGGAGGGCGCGCAGCCGCCGGTAGGCCCCCACATCCATGGTCGGGTGCAGGCCGGAGCGGGCGAAGGCCACCGCTGCCACCTCTGCTCCGCTGGCTTCGAGAGAGCGGGCGTGGTCATCGTCGGCGGTGGCCAGCACCACCCGCCACCCCTGGGCCACCAGCGCCTCGACGAGCAGCCGGCGGGACGAGGCGAGAGCATAGCCGCGGTTGGCGGCGAAGAGGGCGACGGGGGGGACGGTCATGATGGAGGGACGAAGAAGAGGGCTTGGAAGGCCTCAGGCAGCAGCGCTCGCGGCCTCCGACTCCGCCTCCAGCCATTGTTGGAAGATCAGCAGATCCCACAGATGGTATTGCCAATTGCGCTGTCCCGCCTGATGCTCGTCCCAGACCCGCCGGATGGGCGCCGGATCCAGATAGCCCTCCCGCCTCAGACGGTCCTCCGCCAGCAGCTCCTCCGCCCACTCCTTCAAGGGGCCTCGCAGCCAGTCGCCGATGGGCACCCCGAAGCCCATCTTGGGCCGGTCCACCAGCGCCTGGGGCACGTGGCGGTAGAGCACCCGGCGCAGCAGCCATTTGCCCTCGCCGCCGCGGATCTTCATCCGCCGGGGTAGCCGCCAGGCGAGCTCCACCAGGTGATGATCGAGGAGCGGCACCCGAGCCTCCAGACTCACCGCCATGCTCGCCCGGTCGACCTTGGCGAGGATGTCGTCGGGGAGATAGCTCACCGAATCGAGATACATGATGCGGTCGACGAAATGGGGCAGATCCGCCCGGTGGGCCGAGTCGGTGAGGACGGTGGGCGGCTCCTGGGCACCGCTGACCAGCGCCGCCGGATCCTTCCAATCCGAAACCAGCCGCCGGTAGACCGCTTCCGGATCCCGGGCGGAGAGCACGTCCGCCAATTTGTGCAGCTTGTCCCCCACCGAGCGGGACGAGCCCCAGCGGGCGAGCCGCGGCCCCAGGCCGCCCAGCAGCCGGTCCAGCACCGACACCGGCACCGCCTCCAGGCTCGCCGCCAGCGCCCGTCGCAGAGGGCCGGGCATCCAGCCGATGCGGCTCCACAGGCTCTGCATCAGGAAGTAGCGCTTGTACCCGCCAAAGAGCTCGTCGCCGCCGTCCCCGGAGAGGCTGACGGTGACGTGCTGGCGGGCGATCCACGACACCAGGTGGGTGGGGATCTGAGACGGATCGGAGAACGGCTCGTCGTACATCGCCGCCAGGCTCGGAATCACTTCCCGGGCGCGCTCGGCGGTGACGTAGAACTCGGTGTGATCGGTGCCCAGATGCTCCGCCACCGCCTTGGCGTGGGGCGCCTCGTCGAAGAGCTCGCTGTGGAAACCGATGCTGAAGGTGCGCACCGGCCGGGAGCTCTGGGCCTGCATCTGGGCCACCACCAGGGAGGAGTCGATGCCGCCGGAAAGGAAGGCTCCCAGGGGCACGTCGGCCATCATTCGCAGCCCGACGGCCCTCCGCAGCTCGGTGTCGAGAAGCTCCTCCGCCTCGCCGTCGGGGAGCCGCAACAGGTCCGAGACTCCCGCCTCCGCCGCCTCCCGGGCAGACCAATAGGGCACCGGTGAGGCGTTCCGCTCTTCGAAGGAGACCTCCAATCGCGCCGCCGGCGGCAGTTTGCGAATGCCGCGGTAGATGGAATAGGGCGCCGGGATGTAGCTGTGACGCAGCTGCAGGGCCAGAGCGTCCCGATCCACCTCGGCGCTGAAGCTCGGGTGGCTACGCAGCGCCTTGAGCTCGGAGCCGAAGAGGAAGGTGTCGCCGCACCAGCCGTAGTACAGGGGCTTCTCCCCCAGGCGGTCGCGCATCAGGTGCAGTACCCGGCGCTCCCGGTCCCACAGGGAGATGGAGAACATGGCGTTGAATCGCGGAAGCGCCCCAGCCACTCCCCAATGGCTGAACGCCTCCACCATCACCTCGGTGTCGCAGTGGCCGACGAATTGGTGCCCTAGATCCTCCAGTTCCTTGCGCAGAGCCTGGAAGTTGTAGAGCTCGCCGTTGAAGGAGAGAACCCAGCGACCGTCCTTGGAGGTCATGGGCTGGCGGCCATGCTCCGAGAGATCGACGATGGCCAGCCGGCGGTGGCTGAAACCGATGCCCGCCTCGGCATCGAACCACACCTCGCCGCTATCGGGACCGCGGTGGCGCACAGCTTCCCCCATGGCCGCCAGCCGCTGGCGCCACGAATCCGAGTGCACACCCGCCTGCAAGACTCCCGCTATGCCGCACATGATCTACTCCAGTTTCCTTCCCTCGCCATGCCCCGACCCAAATCAGACCGCGGGGCGGGTCAAGCATCGCATACCCACCCGGCCCTGACCAGTCACTGGCCTGCGACCCCTGCTATCCTGCGTCCACCTTGCGTCGCAGGATGCCCGTCATGAAGATCGTCCACATCATCACCGGCCTCGGCACCGGCGGCGCCAACACCATGCTGCTGCGGCTGCTGGAGGAAGGACGCCGCAGCGGGCTGGGGGGCCGGACGGAGGTCATCTCTCTCACCGGCCGCGGAGCCCTGGGAGATTCGGTGGAGGCCCTGGGCATTCCGCTCCACGCCCTCGGCGCCGCATCGCCGGCATCCATGCCTCTGCACCTGCCAGCGCTGTTGCGGGTGCTCCGACGATCCCGGCCGGATCTCATCCAAGGCTGGATGGTCCACGGCAACCTCGCCGCCTCCCTCGGCGCCCTGGCTCTTCCCCGCCCCAGGCCCCCGGTGCTGTGGAATATCCGCCAGAGCCTCTACGACCTGTGCTGGGAGAAGCGCACCACCGCTCTGCTGATCCGCCTCGCCGCCCGCCTCTCCCGAGGCCCCCGGGCCATCATCTATAACTCCCGCATCAGCGCCCACCAGCACCAGCAGCGGGGCTACGCTCCGGAGCGCTCCCTGCTCCTCCCCAACGGCTATGACACCGAGCGCCTGAAGCCCGATGCCGAAGCCCGAGCTCAGGTGCGCAACGAGCTCGGCCTGGAGGAGGAAACACCCCTGGTGGGTCTGGTGGGTCGTTGGGATCCGGTGAAGGACCACCACGGCTTCCTCCAGGCCATGGCCCGCGTGCGCCAGGCGCATTCGACCCTCCATCTCTTGTTGGTGGGCGCCGGCATCGATCCGGAAAATGACGATCTAGCCCGCTGGCTGGCGGAGACGGGCCTCACGGATCGGGCCCACCTGCTGGGCGAGCGCCGGGACATTTCCCGGCTCACCGCGGCCCTGGACGTGGCGGTTTCCTCGTCTTACACCGAGGCCTTCTCCAACGTGGTCGCCGAGGCCATGGCCTGTGGCGTGCCCTGCGCGGTCACCGACGTCGGAGATTCGGCTTTGATCGTCGGAGATACCGGTCGCATCGTAGCGCCGCGAGATCCCGAGGCCCTGGCGGCGGCGGTGAGCCGCCTGCTGGCCTTCTCGCAGGAAGAGCGCCGAGAGCTGGGAAGGCGAGCGCGACAGCGCATCGAGGAGCGATACTCCCTGGCCGCCGTCACCGCCCGCTACGACCAGGTCTACCAGCGAATTCTCGCCGGCGAGAGCGTCGATCAGGTTCGGGAAGCCCTGGACGCCTCGGTAGATGCACCAGTCGATGCCCCAGCTGGCCCGTCAGAGCCGCCGGCACCGAACTCGATGCTCCCCGACTCCGACGACCGTTCTAGGGCCGAGACGCCCAACAACAAGCCATAGAGCATCACCAAGCCTCGCTCGTCCAGCAGACCGTGCTGGAGCAGGCCCCAGAAGAAGATCACCGGCATCAAGAGCAGCCCCGGCAGGAAGCGCCGGCGGGCGAAATACCAGGTCCCTCCCACCAGGAAGGCCAGGTAGGCTCCCAATCCCGGCAGCCCCCACTGCACCCAGACGTCCAGATACATATTGTGGGATCCGCGGCCGGAGCGATAGCTGGCGCCGGTGCCGTGGCCCAGGATCGGTGCCTCAGAGACCTGCTCCCAAGCCTGGGCCAGGAGCCGCAGCCGCCCTTCCTCGGAGCTCAGCCAGCTGGTGTCGCCGGTGAACATGGCGACCCGGGCGCGGGCGGTGGGACGCTCGAACATCCCCACCCCCTCCCGGGCCAGCACGAAGGCAGCGGTGAAGACCAGGATGATGACCACCGCCGCCGGCACCAGCCGCCGGGCATGGAGATAAACCGGGCGGCTGCGCAGGGTGAGCAGGTTGATGCCCAGATAGCAGCCCACCAGCACCGCCCACAGCACCACCCCGCCGCGGGAGAGGGTGGCCAGCACCCCGAGACCGGCGGCGGCCAGCAGCAG
>JAXHTF010000185.1 GCA_034211275.1 Acidobacteriota bacterium | reverse complement strand
GCCGGACCATCGATGGCCTGGTTCGTCAGCGGATGGACAGCAATTCCTCTGCATCCCGGGGGCCATCGTTCTCCTGCGATGAGGTGAGACCGGGGAGCATCGAGGCCATGGTTTGTGAGGACGGGGACTTGGCGGCGCTGGATCGCCAGCTGGCGGCAGTGTATTCCGCCGCGTCGGAGAGGGCTGCCGACGAGCGCCCTCCGCGCCTGAAGGCGGAACAGCGGGGCTGGATCAAGGGACGGGACGAATGCTGGAAGAGCGACGACCAGCGGACGTGTGTGCAGCAGGAGTACACGCGCCGGATCGCCGAGTTGCAGGCTCGATATCGCCTGGTACCCGCAACCGGGCCGGTCTTCTACCGTTGCCAGGGGCAGCCCGCCAACGAGGTCGTCGTCACGTTCTTTGAGACCCAGCCGCCGACCCTGATCGCGGAGCGGGGCGATAGCGTGGCTCTGATGTACCGGCAGCCGAGCGAGGTCGGAGCGAAGTACCAGGGGCGCAACGAAGTGCTTTGGGAAACTGGAGACGGGGCACGCATCCAATGGGGTTACGGCGCTCCCGAAATGCAGTGCTCCAGGGTACAGTCGGGAGGCTAACAGCCCGGGGCCCCGAAGCCGCAGGGTTTACGGCTTTGAGACCCCAGGCTCTTCAGGCTCAGCCTCTGCCGCGGCCGGGCTTCTTCCGCGCCGGTTTGCGGTCACCGCCGGGCTTCTGTTCTAGAGGCGGGCGGTAGACTTCGAGGCGGCCGTCCCGGGGACGAGGTGCCGCGGTGGGAGGCGGATTCTGCCGCTCCTCGATCTTCACTCTTGGAACGGTGACGCCGGTCTGGCGTTCGAAGACACCGGGATCGAGACCTCGGTCCCGGACCGATCCGCGCTCCGCTGTCTCGAATCGGGTGACAACCCGCGTGCGGTCCAGGAGGCCGGCGTCGCGGGAACCCGGGAGAATGTGCTCGCGCAGTTGCAGGGTGGTGAAGTGCCGGTCCGGCACGAAGATCCACCCGTCGATCCCGATGGAAATGCCGGCGGACCAGTGCAGGCCGTCATTCCAGCGCGCTCCCGGGGGTAGGGGAGCCCAGCCGATCCAGCCGCCACCGAAGCGCCACTCGACCCAGGCGGGGGCCCAGACAGAGCCGGGCTTCCAGATCCAGCCGAAACGGGGGTGATGGAGCCAGCGGCCATAGTGGAAGGGGGCCCAGCCCCACTCCCAGGTCGACACCCAGGTCCACCCGTAGCTCGAGTAGACCCAATGTCCGTAAGTGTAGGGATGCCAGCCCACCGGCAGGTCGTTGGGAATCCAGATCCAGCCGTGGACCTCGATCCACTCCCAGGTGCCGAACGGCGCCAGAGAATCCCAGAAGACGACATCGACCTGGGTCCTCACGGGCCCGGGGCTGGAAGACCTCACCGCGGCCACGCAGCTGATCGAGCTCAGGATCACCAAGACCAACAAACCCAGGCTGAGCAGCTTCAGGCGAGGATCGAGATTCCTCGTCCGCCAGACTCTACGTATGGACTTGTAACTCATCTTGACTCCTTTCTAAGGCGTCCCGAGGAGTCCTTAGAAACTCCTCAGACAAGTTCAAGCTATCGCCGTTGGGGATATGGGGCCACGCCTGAAAGGAGGGGCCGGCGCGTCGCCGACGGGTGGGGTGGTGGTTCAACTAGCGGGGATTCAGCAGGCTCCTAGGAGCTTGCTGAAAAACCCGCGTCGCGCTCCGAACGGCTCTTTTCGGCCGAATCTTCGTTGTCGAACCTCGACGATTCCCGAATCGCCTGCGGTTCTCCGCCTTGATTCTGCTCGAAAATTTCTCGTTCTCGCATGCGACTGACTTTTTCAGCAAGCTCCTAGATACCCGTCCGGTTGCAGGCTGGTGGCGAGCATCACGCTGTTGATCTCCCGATGCTCTCGCCACAGCCGGGTGTCGCGATTCTGGGGATCGCCCCAGAATTCCGTGATGCGGTGAGCCAGGTCCCCTCGGGCCGTCAGCTCCGCAATCTCCAGCCACTCACCGGGTTCGAAGAGCCCCGCTAGCCATTGGAGCGCAGCCAGGCCGATGGCGAGGCCGAGCTCTCGAAATGCCAGACGGGCCGAGGCTGGCCGTTCCAGGGTGCCCGAGTGGGAGAAGGCGGCGAGGCTGGGCCGGAGGTCGGATTGCCGATGCGCAGGCCTCCGGCGGTGGGATGCTGCTCGCCTTCGGCTTCACTCAGGCCGCTGATCCAGCCTCGGCGGGAGTCTTCATCCCGGTAGCGGCCGAGGGTGTGGTGGACTTGGTCGACGAGACGAAGAGCCAGGTCGAGATACCGGCCTTCTCCGGTGGCCTGATGAAGCCCGAGATAGTTGCAGACCGCAAAGGCGTCGGTCCACAGATAGCGCCGACGGGGCGCGGTGCCGACCAAGCCGCTGAGCTGGGCATAATCGTCCATCAGCTGCCGAGCGAGCCGGGACGGCGAGAGCTTGCCCCCCGGCTGCCCGGCTTCGGGGGGTGATCGGGCCCCCGCCTCGATATCGTGTCGTTTCATGGTTGCCAGCTCCCCTCAGAAGCAGGGGCGGGCCAGCTCCAGGGCCGTCTACTGCGCTGCTACACCGTGACCGGCTGCTGGCGGTGGGTGCAGATGGCCTGGAAAGCTTTGGCCACCTCTTCGTAGGTTGGCCGTTCGAGACTCCCGTGGGTCGAGTGTGCCTCGAGGGCTACATCGTTGAGGGAAACGACGCCGACCAGTCGACCGTCTTCCACCACCGGCAGACGGCGCACTTGGTGTTTCGCCATTACCTCCAACGCGGTCCGGGTTTCGTCCTCCGGGGAGCAGCTATGCACTTCGTTTCGGGGCAGCTTGCCGATGGATAGCTCCGTCGGTCGAGCCCCTTGGAAGAGGAGGGCCATGGCGAGGTCGCGGTCGGTGACGATCCCCACGACTTGATCACCCTCGATGACGGGAAGGATTCCGCAGTCGTCCTCCCAGAGGCGCTGGAGGGCCGAGGCCACGGAGTCTCCTGGCGAGCAGGTCGCCGGCTTGCTGGTCATGATTTCACGGACCTTCATGGTGCCTGTCCTTTCTGTAGATGGGTTGATCTCATTGGAGAGTTGGTCGGCTTCAGGGGCGACTTCCTTGGGCATTGGGGGCAGAGGTTTTGGGCCTGGGCGGTCCTTTTCGCCGTGCTCGAAGGTCGGATGGATTCTGGCCTCTGTGCAAGCGTACGCCTTGGGTCCATGGATCGCACAGACCCCGGCGGGTGGCCGGCTGTCGCCCGCGGGTGGCCCTCTTACCCGCGCTTGGGGGTGGGGTCGCTTCAGGTGATATAAAGTTGAACAGATAAGAATATCTCGTCGGTTCTGAGAAACTCCATCAATATCGACCATGGGAAGACATTGAAGGATCCTCAAACAGGGTTCGCTCCGGATCAGGACTCTCGCAAGCCTGGTGGGGTGGAGCCAGTCCGTGGGCTCTTCGACAACCCGGTGGTGGGTGCTTGCATCGTCAGTGCCGTCGAGGGCGGGAGCATCTCCCGGGCGAATCGGGTGTACCAGCAGATGATGGGGTACTCGCAGGCAGAGCTCCAGCGAATGACTCTCCTCGACCTCACTCACTCCGAGGACCGGGCCCGTACCTGCGATCTCTTCGAGCAGCTCGTCCGTGGACAGCGCGATTCCTTCCAGCGCGAGAGCCGGTGGCTTCGTAAGGACGGTGGGGTGTTTTGGGGACGTTTGACCGCCTATCTCGCCAGCGACACGGCCGGGGCGTCCAGCTATGCCATCGGGCTGGTCGAGGACATCACAGACCGCAAGCGGATGGAGCAGGAGCGCCTCGAGAGTGCCGAGCGCCTCGAGGCCCTCCTCGATGCCGCAGTGGATGCCATCGTCACGATCGATTCCCGGGGGATCATCGAATCGGTGAATCCGGCGACGGAGAAGATGTTCGGCTACAGCGCCGACGAGCTCTTGGGCGAGAACGTCAGGATTCTCATGCCCGAGCCCTACCGCGACGAGCACGATGGCTATATAGACCGGTATCGGCGTACGGGCGAGAAGCGGATCATCGGCATCGGGCGGGAGGTGCAGGGTCG
This sequence comes from Acidobacteriota bacterium, assembly GCA_034211275.1. Lineage (NCBI taxonomy): Bacteria > Pseudomonadati > Acidobacteriota > Acidobacteriota bacterium. The sequence continues at coordinate 9,090 of JAXHTF010000185.1, read as the reverse complement.
CCGCAAGGACGGCTTCGTCTTTCCGGTGGATCTGGCGGTCAACGAGGTTTGCATTGGGGATGAGCGCCTGTTCATGGGGACTCTCCGGGATCTCACGGACCGAAGAATCCTCGAGGAGTCCCTGCTCCGAGCCCAGAAGATGGAGGCCCTCGGTCGCCTCGCCGGCGGCGTCGCCCACGACTTCAACACGTTGCTGGGGACGATCATCGGCTACGCAGAGATCCTCGGGAAAGAGGCCGGGGAGGAGGATTCCGCGCTGCAGGGGTACGCCGAGCGAATTCACCAGGCGGCGCGGCGAGGGGCCGATCTGACCCGCCAGCTACTCGCCTTCGGCAGCCGCCAGGAGACCCGCCGGAGGCTGGTGGACATCGGCTCCCTGACCGGGGAAACGGCGGATATGATCCACCGTCTCATCGGCGAAGACATCCGCTTCGAGTGCTCTGTGGAGGACTCCCTCGGTCCCGTGGCCATCGACCCGGGGCAGCTCCAGCAGGTGCTGCTCAACCTGGCGGTCAACGCTTCCGATGCCATGCCCCGGGGTGGACGGCTCTCGGTGCGGTGGACCCGGGCCATGCTCGATGAGGAGATGGGCACCGAGACCGGCTCCATCCAGCCAGGCACCTACGCGCTGCTGGAGGTCGAGGACACGGGCACCGGGATGAGTGAGGCGAACCGCCAGCGGATCTTCGAGCCGTTCTTCACCACCAAGGAGGTGGGCAAGGGCACCGGGCTCGGGCTCTCCACGGTCTTCGGCATCGTGCACCAATGGGACGGCGGAATCTCTGTGATCAGCCAACTGGGCGTCGGAACCACCTTCCGCATCTACCTGCCCGTGGCGGAGGAGGGCGAGCCGCCGTCCGCCGCGGCTTCGCAGCCCGAGCTGCCGTCCCCGTCCGCCACCACCCTCGCTACGGTGCTGGTGGTCGAGGACGACGACATGTTTCGCAACCTCCTCGGCGAGGTGCTGGAGTCCGAGGGCTACGAAGTCCTGACCGCACGAGAGGCCGATGAGGCGCTGAATCTGTGCGGCCAAGGCCTCGAGGCCGTCGACGTTCTGGTGTCGGATCTCGTCATGCCGTCCGGCAACGGTGTGAAGCTCTCGGCGGAGCTCCGGTCCCGCTATCCGCATCTGCGGGTGATCCTGATGTCGGGCTATAGCGACGAAGCGCTGGCGGGCCGAGACATCGACAAGGAGCTAGCAGACGCCTTCCTGGAGAAGCCTTTCGATATCTCCACGCTCCTGCGGACGGTGGGGGCCGTCCTCGATCGTCGGGACCCTTGAGTCGAGGCCGATCTAGCTCACGGGGAGGGTCCAGGGAGAGGAAGGCGCAGCACGCATTTCGAACGCCCTTCCTCGGCGACCATCTTCAGCTCACCGCCCAGCTCGGTGGCGATCTCCCGGGCCAGGAGCGGCGCGAGGGGCCGCGCACCTTTCTGTTTGAGCTTCCGGGCGGTGCCGCCTTCGAACGGATTGAACAAGGACTCCGGATCCTCTGAGGGGCCACATCCAGCGTCCCCCCGAAAGGTGAAGAACAAGAAAGAACCGCGGCTCTCGGCTTGGACGGAGACCTCCCGATCCGCCAGGAACAGCGCCGTTTCGAGCAGGGCGTCCAGGGCTTGTTCGAGGAGGGCGGCGTCGGTGTGAATCATGGGAAGCCCGGGTTGGAGCTCCGTAGAGACGGTAATTCCCATCTCCCAGGCCGAGGTCCGAATGGCGTCCGTGGCTCGCCGCATCACATCTTCAGGGGACAGTGCTTCTACGCGCTTGCGGACCCGCCCGCCGCGCAAACGGGCGAACGTCCCGACATCATGGAGCAGCTCCTGCATCTCGCGCACCAGCTGGTGCAGGTTCTCCGTGTAGCGCTGTTGGTTGTCGGAGAGGCCAATCCCCTCCCTCCCGAGGAGCTCGACGACCACTCCAAGGCTTGCCAGAGGGGTGTTCAGCTCGTGGGTGAGGCCGGAGAGGAAATGAGGCCAATCGTCCTCTCTGACGGTGTCAGGGTCGAAGACCTCCCCTTCCCGAGGCTTGGTGCCTACCATGGTAGAGACCATCTCGAGTCCGAGACTCTGGATTCGGTGATCCGCAATATCTTCACTCTGCGCTCCTCGTTTCTGTCTCTGCGCAGGGCAGACGAATCAGGGTGCGTGGTCTTCCTCGTCCCCTTCATAGAGGAAGGCCTCGGGATCTTCCCGGAACTGCTGCAAGCAATCCTCACTACAGAAGTAGAGGCGCTCCTCACCGTCCCTGATGGATTCCACGGCGTTGTCGGGTTCCAGCTCCATCTCGCAAACCGTGCATTGGACTACCATCGAGGGCCTCCTTTATGGTTTGAGACTTTGAAGCTTCCCTCCAGGATGGATTCTACCGACGGCATCGACGCGGTACGCCGTCCGTTGGGGTTGGGCCGCCCACCGCCCCACAACGTGGTTGAGCCATCCATACCTCCTGGTTTTTGGCCTCCCAAACCGATGGGAGTCGGCCAACCAGCCCGAGATTTGTAGCTGCGTGCAGGATCGGTTGCTAACCTAAGCAGTGTGGCGATCCCATCCGGTTCCCGACGTAGCTCATTCTCGAGGGGACCTCGGCGGCATGCCAGGGAGGCATGGCGATCCCAACGCCGGGCTTGCTGCGGTTGATTCTTCGCCACGGGCCGCTAGGAGGGGCCTGTCCCATGCTTCTCGTGATCGCTGACGACCACGTACTCTTCCGGCAAAGCCTCAGAGGCCTGATCGAATTGCGCGGCCATGAGGTCGTAGGCGAAGCTCAGGATGGTGTCGAGGCGGTGGAGCTCACCCGCCGCCTAAAGCCCGACATCCTCCTGTTGGATCTGAACATGCCCACCAAAGGCGGCCTCGAGGCCATTCGAGAGATTCGCGCCGAGAACCCCGACCAGCGCATCGTGGTCCTCACCGCTTCCCGGGAAGACGAAGATCTTTTCGAAGCAGTGCAGGCCGGGGCCGGCGGGTATTTGATGAAGGACCTGGCGGCGGAGGAGTTCTTCGAGCTGCTCGAGGGAGTTCTGGAAGGCGAGCCGGCCCTGCCGCCGGAGGTCTCCCGCAAGCTGATGAAAGAGTTTGCGAGCATGAAGCGACTCGCCCACCGGGAAGATCACCGGGACAACCCCGACGCCCTCACCGACCGCGAGCTCGACGTGCTGCGGGCCATGACCGGCGGCATCACCTCCAACCGCTCCCTCTCCAGCCACCTCGGCCTGTCGGAAAACACGATCAAATTCCACGTCCGCAACATCCTAGACAAACTCCACCTCCACGACCGCACCCAGGCCGTGGCCCATGCGCTGCGGACGGGGTTGCTGGAGGGCGGGGAGGGGGACGGGTGAGCCTGCTGAGGGACGTCGGGCTGGGTCTTGGTTGACGCCCGGAGTCTGTTCCATGCGCCGTTTAGTTTGCCGATGAAGCGGTGACGGACTGATGCTCCTTCGACCGCCTACGATGTGAGGTTCTTGCACAAAACTAAAGGATGGCTTAATGTTTGTGCGGGATGACCGAAAGCGAAAGACCATCGGATACACCAGACTGGGATTCTCTGTTCGACATCGCCCAGGCACAAGCGGGCTACTTCACGACGGAGCAAGCGGCTCATGCAGGCTACTCGCCGCAGCTCCTTGCCTACCACCGGGACAACAAGGTCGAGCGCGTGCGGCGGGGGATCTATCGTCTCGTGCACTTTCCCGCCTCTGATCATGAGGATCTCGTGGTCCTTTGGCTCTGGAGTGAGCAAGAAGGAGTGTTCTCCCACGAGACGGCCCTCGCGCTCCACGACCTCTCGGACATCCTTCCGAGCCGGGCTCACCTCACCCTCCCAGCGAGCTGGCGCCGCCGGCGACTCCGCGTGCCTTCGGGCCTCGTTCTTTCTTTCGCTGATATCGGCGATGAGGATCGTGCGAGCTTCGAGGCAGTGCCCGTTACTAGACCGTTGCGAACCCTAAGGGACTGCATCGAGGCACACGTTGAGCCAAGACTCGTCGAGCAGGCAATCCGTCAGGCGCGATGGCGTGGGCTCATCTCGGCGACCGATGAGACCCGACTCCTAGACAAGCTACTGAGTGTTGGCAAGGCTATAGAACCATGACGGTCCGTCATTATGCAACGGGACTGGCGTTCAAACAGGCCCTGGAGCATCGGCTTAAGGCCTCGTCGGCGAGTGGTCCGGACCTCGCGCGCCGTCGACAGCTCCTCGTGTTCGAGCGATTCCTCGCCCGTGTTTCTGAGGTAGCTGGAGAGGCGGTGGTGCTCAAGGGTGGACTCGTGCTCGAACTCCGCCTCGCGCGTGCGCGGACCACCAAGGATGTCGATCTGCGGATGATGGGCACTTCGAGTGACGTCTTGGCTCGCCTGCAAGAGGCTGGGCGGCTCGACCTCGGTGACCACATGGTGTTCGGAGTTGAGCCCGACAAGCAGCATCCCGAAATGCTGAACGACGGAATGCGCTACGAGGGATATCGGTACCGTGCAGAATGCCGATTCGTCGGAAAGGTCTACGGGCGACCGTTTGGCGTCGACGTGGCATTTGGTGACCCTTTGGTCGGTGAACCAGACATTGTCGTGGCCGAGGACACCCTTGGTTTTGCCGGAATCGATCCACCGGCCTTGCGTGTGTACCCGGTCGTCTCGCATATCGCCGAGAAGCTCCACGCAATGACCATGCCACGGACTCGGCCTAATTCGCGGGTCCGCGACCTGCCTGATATTGCGCTTCTGGCTACTACGGGCCAGATCGATGGAGAGCTCCTGCGCAAGGCGGTCAACACAACTTTCCAGTTTAGGAATACTCACGCAGTTCCAAGTACTGTCCCGACTCCCCCTGACTCCTGGGAGGCTCCCTACGCAGAGATGGCAGAGGCAGATGAGCTGCCTTGGGTGACGCTGCAGGAGGTTTCAGAGGCTGTTTCGTTGTTTCTAGGGCCTGCTCTGCGAACGCCTGCTCCAACAACCTGGGATCCCTCGCGCTGGATTTGGCAGTAGAGAAGCCTCCAACCGGTGCCCGCAAGTTTCGCCCCAAGGACGCGCCCTCGCCTTCCTCAGGGCATCGAGAGTCGACGACCGCGGGTTGATCCTGGAGCTTCTGGCGTCAGCCACCAACCCCTCTTGAGGGTTGGCTCGCTGAGCGGCTGATGAGGGTTGCCGCCTCCGTTTGCGGAGAGTGCAGTGGTTTCGTATTCTTTGACGCACCCCTGCACGCTCCGGAGGATTCTTGCGGTCGTACCCACGTTCTGCTCACGCGTCGATCTACGGTTATCTCTACCAGACCTATCTGGGAATCCTGCGCTGGCTGGATCTGGGGGAAGGTGAGGTTCTCGTCTTCGAGGGCGATGAGGATCTGGATCGGCTGCTTCTCCACGGTGTCGGCGTCAGCGAGCAGGTCAAGGCTCTAGAGCGAGCTACCAATCTGCGGGACCGGAAGGTCCTCGACTCTCTTCGCAACTTTCTCCTCATCTACCACCCTCTCCGCGAGGCCGGAGAAGACCGGCGGTTTGTATTCACCACGACGGCGGAACAGCGGCCCCAGCGGACCCAGGATCTGGTAGTGGATGTACTGGCTGCCTGGGAGGATACGGAGCAGCGTTCCCAGGTGGTGGAAGCTTTGCGGAAGCTGCTGCCCAAGTCTGGAGAGAAGGCTCAGGGAAAGACTCAGGCAAAGGCTCTATCCAAGGCCTTGGAATGGCTGGATCAGGAGACCGACGGTAGCCGCTGGGACGCCTTCATCGACTCGGTGACATGGGACTTCAACGCACCGAAGCTGCCCACGGTGCGAGGCCAGATCGCCAGCCGGCTTGGAGCACGCCCGGATGCCGCTAGCTTTCCCGCCGAGACCCTCATCGACCGGCTATTGGCTGAGGTCTTCCAGCGGTCGAGTCGTGATGATCCCGCTGAACGCACTCGCGCGAGCCAGGATCTGGCAGCCTTCTTCGCCCAGGTCGGTGACGAGCTAGCCGCCTGGGCCGCGGGACCTAGCGGAGTCCGGCTGCGCACGGTATTGCGGAACTTGGACGACCTGGGTCCGCTGCTCGAGAACCCGACCCGCCCCCGAGGAGACTTCACCGGCAACCCTGGCAAGGTTCTCCGCGCCGCCTACGAGGTCATTCCCTTCGAGGAACGTCCTCGGGCCGCGCTGCTCGAAGAGCTGGCGGAGTGGTGTGCGGATCCCCAACCCAGCGGAGTCTTCCTCCTCACCGGCGAGGGCGGCAGCGGCAAGACGCGGCTGCTCATCGAGTGGTGCCAGCGCTTGGGCACCCAGGGCTGGCTGGTGGGCTTTCTGCCCGGCATGCGGGCCGGCCGCGAGCCGGACCCCCGCCCCCTGCTTCAGGGTGAGCTCCCGCGGTTGGTGGTCCTGGACTATGCGGAGACTCGGCTGGAGTTGGTCCGGACCTTCCTGCGGGATCTGGCCTTGCATCAGAACGGCCCGAAGCTCCGCGTCGTTTTGCTCGCTCGCCGAGTGGCGGATTGGTGGCGGTCCTTGCAGACCGACGACGACATTGACGATTTATTGGCTCGTGCCCTGGTGCGGAAGATCACTCCTCTCACCGAGGCGGGGAAAGACCGCCGGGAGTCCTTCCAGCACTGCCTCGAGGTCTTCGGCGCCCGGTTGACCCAGGGCGTGCCGGATCGACCTTGGCCTGATCTGGAGGATGCGAAGTACGACCGGGCCCTCTATCTCCACATGGCAGCGCTGGCCTTCCTTTTCGGTGTGGCGGTGCACGACGCTGACGAAGCGTTGCAGTGGACCCTCAAGCACGAGAGGGATTTCTGGGACAAGGAGATCGAACGGGAGAAGCTGGACGGTCCGACCCGGCGAGATCTCGAAGAGACTCTTCCCAATCTGCTAGCCGTGGTCACTCTCTTGGGCGGCTGTGCTGATCGAGATCGTGCTCTCGACCTCGCGCAGCGGGTGGTGGAGCCGTCGCGTCTCGCTCGGACCGCGGTGGATCTGCTGCGGCGGTTGTATAGCGGTGAGGAGGGGGCAGAGGAGATCTTCTTGGAAGGTCTACAACCGGATCTCCTGGGTGAGGAATTGGTCCGCCAGCGCCTCCAGGCGAAGCCTGCACTGCTGTCTCTGGCGCTGGACGCGGCGGAGGCAGAGGAAGAGAAGGTCCAGATTCTCACCGTTCTCACCCGCCTGGCCCAGCGGGTGGAGGCAGCGGTGGTCTGGCTCGATGAGGCCTTCGCGGGGCCGCGCTTAGAGTTATTGGCCAGAGTCGCTCCCCTGGTAGCGGTAGCAACCGGAGATCCCATTGGGCAGCGGCTGGCTCGCGCACTTTCCGATCAGGTGCCGACCAAAGTTCTCGAGGGAATCGTGGGGCTTTGCGAGGAGCCAAGCCTGCAGAAGAGTGTCCCGCTGCTTGAGCTGGCCGCAGTTGCCACGCGACTCTTGGTGGACAGGATGCCCACTGGGGAGTTTGTTGAGAATGAGAAATCTAGGGCTCGGTTGCTTCACAATCTCGGAGTTCGACTCAGTGCTCTAGGCCTTCGAAGAGAGGCACTGGCCGCGTCGTGCGAGGCGACGCAGATCTATCGTCGTCTCTCTGTAGTTGAGCCACATGCTTTTCTCCCAGATCTGGCGATGAGCCTAGACAGTCTTGGGATCCGTCTGAGCGAATTAGGCCGTCGGAAAGAGGCTTTGGCCGCGTCAAGTGAGGCTACTCAGCTATATCGTCGTCTCCTGGAATGGAATCGGAACGCGTTCCTGCCTGATCTAGCGAGGAGCCTAAACAACCAAGGGATTCGCCTGAGCGAATTAGGCCGCGAGGAAAAGGCATTGGCTGCTTCGAAAGAAGCTACAGGACTCTATCGTCGTCTCTTGGAGCGGGACGGGGATGCATTTCTTCCAGACCTGGCTAGGAGTCTGCACAATCTCGGTGCTCGGCTGAGTCAAGCAGGCTTTCATAGTCAGGCTTTGGCTGCGTTGGAAGAAGCGACCCAAGCCTATCGCGATCTATCCGGATTGCGTCCGGATGTGTTCCTTCCGGAGCTGGCAAGTAGTCTCGATAACCTAGGGATAGTTCTGGGCAGTTTGAATCGTAGGAGTGAGGCGGTGGCTGCGTCGCGAGAGGCGACGCAGCTCTACAGGGTTCTGTCAAATTCACGCCCAGGGGCGTTTCTTTCTGATCTGGCAATGAGTCTGAGTAACCTCGGAAATCGTTTGAGTGACTTGGACCGCCATAGGGAAGCCCTCTCCGCTTCTGAAGAAAGTGCGCAGCTCTACCGCCTTCTAGCGAAGTCGAATCGGGGCGCGTTTGTTCCAGACTTGGCGAGGAGTTTGCAGAACCTCGGTCTTCGTCTTTTCGATGTTGGCTGTCTGGAAGAGGCGCTAGCGGCCTACAAGGAGGCCATTGTGCTACTTTCGCCGTCCTTCTTTCAGTTGCCCGAGGCCTATGCTTTTTGGATGGGTAAGATGCTCGGGAACTACTTCCAGGCTTGCTCAGAAGCAGAGGCCGAGCCGGATGGCGACCTAATCGGTCCCATCGTGGAGCTGATGGACGAGCTAGATTCTGCCTCCTCAGAGGACGACGAAGAGCCGGCGGAACAGGAGCTGGCAGCGGAAGGTGGGGAAGAAGAGTAGGGGATTGGTGGAGCGGAAGGGATTCGAACCCTCGACCCCCACGATGCGAACGTGGTGCTCTCCCAGCTGAGCTACCGCCCCAATCCAAGGACGCGGATTGTATCGGGAGCGGGGCGAGGACGCAACCGGTGGGGGGCTACGGTGTGGGCGGGTAGCCGGTCTTGGCCGCTCTACTCACGACCCACACCGAGGGCGTCGGCGACGCGGTTGATGTAGTTGAACCAGGAGGCGATGAGGGTGATCTGGAGGATGCCTTGGTCGTCGAAGCCTTGGCTTCTCAGGCCCTCGTGGTCCTGCGGGCCGATGGAGGTGGCGTCGACGGTCAGTTTGCCCACATAGTCCAGCATCGCCCGGTCGGCGGTGGAAAGCGGGGCATTCTCGTAGTCGCTCGCCAGCGAGCGGACGAGCTCGTCATCCAAGGTCACGACACGCAGAAACTCTGCGTGAGATTGCAGTCAATAAGCGCACCGGTTGAGCGCCGAGACCCGGGTGGCGATCATCTCGTGCTG
>JAXHTF010000184.1 GCA_034211275.1 Acidobacteriota bacterium | reverse complement strand
GGGAGTACCCCGGCTTGCCGCGTAACCTCAACTCTTCGAACCGCCGGATGCGGACCCGCATGTCCGGTGGTGTGGGAGGGGACGGCCGGGGCGAATCCCGGCCGCCTCTATCCCGATTTGGAGTGGGGACTTTTGGAGTGGGGACTTCGCACGGTCTTGGGGCCCGGTGGGGGCCGCGCTGCCCGAGGACGGAACCCCCCAAGAAGGAAGGTTTCACGTGAAACATGGGTGCTGAGCTACCAGAGATTGGACAGCTGGACTTTGCGAGAGGGCTGCGCGATGCCGTAGCTCGGCTCCTCCCTGGGGATCAACGCGTCCCTGGAAATCAGCGCGTCCCTGGAAATCAAAGCGCCGCAGCTCCGCGAGTGCTTGCCGAGCGTAGCGACGCCTGTGCCGAAGCGCTGTGGCGTCACTACCAGGAGCTTCGCCGGTGGAACCGCCGCACCTCTCTGGTGGGCCCCGGCACCGCTGGGGAGGCATGGTCTCGGCACTACGGCGAAGCGCTGGCGGCAGTGCCGCTTCTCGTCGACGCCCTCTCCGCCTTCCCTTCTGCCCCGCGTCCGAACTTGGTCGACCTCGGCAGCGGCGCCGGCTTTCCCGGTTTCGTGCTGGCGGCAGCGTTGCCGGAGCTCGACGTCACCCTCGTCGATGCCCGCGAACGCAAATGGGCCTTCCTGCGCCATGCGGCCCGGCGAGCCGGTGTTCACTGTCACTGCCTGCAGCTCCGGGTGGATCTCCCCTTGCCGGAGGAGCTCCCGGCGCAGATCCACGTCCTCACTCTGCGCGCTCTCAAGCTGTCGCCGGAGGTGATGGCCCAGCTTGCGCACCGCATGCCCCGGGGGGCGCGGCTCTTGAGCTGGCAGAGCGGCACGGAGCCGCTGATCCCCCCTCCCCCACCCGCCGGGCGGAAGGCATCGGAGTCCGAGCCCCGGGGACCAGAACCCACGCCGAGATTTCGCCCAGGCCGGGTGATTCCCCTTCCCGGCAGCGAGCGGCGCTTCGTGGTGGAGTCGGTTCGAGAGGCCTGAAGAAATCGGCCTGAAGAAAGAGGGCCAAGAAGAGGGCTTGCGCGAACCTCGCCGCGGCCCCACTGCGGCCCCGCTGCGGCCCCGCCGCGGCCCCACTGCGGCCCCGCTGCGGCCCCGCCGCGGCCCCACTGTGGCCCCACTGGGGCCGCGAGCCCGACCGTCAGACCCCACCGCATCCTTTCCACAGCGGCTTTCGGCCGCCCCTGCGGCTCCTTGGAAGCCACCGCGGCAAGAGCTTGTAGGAAAGCGGCCAAAAGACTCCCCGCGGAGGCTCTCCCCGGGGTAGAATCGGCGGTCCTATGAGTCGAATCCTAGCGATCGTGAATCAGAAGGGCGGGGTCGGCAAGACCACCACCGCCATCAACCTCGGCGCAGCCCTTGGCGCGCTGGAGCATCGAGTGCTGCTGGTGGACTGCGACCCCCAGGGGAATGCCACCCGCGGGTTAGGCCAGGCAGCCCAGCCACCGCACCTCTACCATGCGCTGATCGAAGAGTGTAGCCCACAGGAGGCCATCCGGCCTTCGGGCTTCCCTCACCTCGACCTCTTGCCCTCGGACCGCAATCTGGTGGGCGTCGAGGTGGAATTCGTCGGGCAGGACGGCTGGGAACGCCGCCTGCGGCGTTTGTTGAAGTCGGTGGCAGCGGACTACGACTCGGTGCTCCTGGACTGCCCTCCCTCCCTCGGCCATCTGACCGTCAACGCCCTGGCGGCGGCGGACGAGGTCTTGGTGCCGCTGCAATGCGAATATTTCGCCCTCGAAGGCATCAGCGAGCTGATGGCTACGGTGCAGCGGGTCCAAGGCGGGATCAATCCCGAGCTGGGAATCAACGGCATCCTCCTCACCATGTACGATGACCGCACCAATCTGTCGAAGGATGTGGCGGAGGAGATCCGCAGCCACTTCACCGACAAGGTCTATCGCACGGTGGTGCCGCGCAACGTGCGCCTGGCCGAGGCGCCCAGCCATGGGCTGCCGATCTTCCAGTACGATATCCGCTGCCGAGGCGCCCGGGCCTATCTGGACCTGGCTCAGGAGTTTATCCACCGAGCCGCCTGAGCCCTAGCGGAGGCGGGGCCGAGGTTCCCTCCCCCGCTGCCTCGGTCCTTCAGTCCGGCCGAGCCAGCGACAGCAGACCGAATCGAGCAGGAGCAGTATGAGCACGAAACGACGCGGGTTGGGGCGCGGCCTCGACGCGCTATTGAAGGCTGAGCCGTCCACCGAGGAATCGGCGGAGACACCGTCCAGTGCACCACCCAGCGGCTTTCGGACCTTGATGGTTGGACAGCTGCAGCCCAATCGCTTCCAGCCACGCCACGACTTCGACACCGCCGACCTCGAGGAGCTGGCCGACTCCATCCGAGCCCAGGGAGTGGTGCAACCCATCGTGGTGGCCCCTCTTGGGGAGGACCGCTACTCCATCATCGCCGGCGAGCGTCGCTGGCGGGCATCCCAGCAGGCAGGCCTCCAGGAGGTTCCGGTGGTGGTGCGGGAGGTCTCCGGCGACCAGGAGTTGCTGGAGCTGGCCCTGGTGGAGAATCTCCAGCGCACCGACCTCAATCCGGTGGAAGAGGCGGAGGCCTATCGCTCCCTTCAGGACAGCTTTGGGCTGTCCCAGGAGCAGGTCGCCCAGCGTGTCGGCAAGGCCCGCTCGACCATCACCAACGGTCTGCGCTTGCTGCGCCTGGCTCCGGAAGTCCAGGATTTACTCCGCAGCGGCTCTCTCACCGCCGGCCAGGCTCGCCCCCTGCTCTCTCTTCCGACCGAGAAAGGGCAGGTGGAGCTGGCGCGGAAGGCGGTGGAAGAGGGGCTTTCCGCCCGTCAGCTGGAGAAGCTCGCCACCGCTTCCGAGAGCAAGAGCAAGAAGGCGGCGAAGGAGCCCGACGACGTGGAGGTCCACGCGGCGGCGGCGGCGGAGAAGCTCACCCGCAGTCTGCAGACCCCGGTGGACATCAAGCGCCGGGGCAAGGGTGGTATCGTCTCCATACGGTTTCATTCCGAGGAAGAGCTGATGCGGCTCTATGACCTCTTGATGGCGCGAGGGACAACAGAATGATCTTCAAGTCCGAGCCCCCCCAGGGCGACCTCAATGGCTTCTTGGACGCCGGCAGCAACGTGCAAGGAGATTTGCACTTCGAGAACACCTTCCGTATCGATGGCAAATTCACCGGCAAGATCGTTTCCGACGGAACTCTGGTGGTCGGCGAAGACGGCCGGCTGGAGGGCGAAGTCGAAGTCGGTCAGATCTTCGTCTCCGGCCGGGTCGACGGTCAGATCAAAGCTCAGCGGCGGGTACAGATCGCTCCCAACGGTCAAGTCTACGCCGATGTAGATACACCGACTCTGATGATCGAAGACGGCGCGCTCTTCGAAGGCCGCTGCACCATGAGCGCTCGCAAGGCGCACAAACCCTCCGCTCCCGGCCCCGCCGCCGTCACCCCCATCACGAGCCAGCAGAAATCCCAGCCGGCCAAGCAACAATCGCTGCCGGCTCAGCGCAAGTAGCCGTCTCCCGCCTCCTTCTTTCCGAGCCGAGCCGGCGCTCCTGCCCGCGGCGCGTCGGCTCATCCCTTCCGTCGCCTTGGCAGAGTCGCTCCGTTCAACGGCGCGGGCTCCCATCGCGACAGTTGACCCATTAACTATCCGCGTCCTATGCTTTCTCCATGAAGAATTCGAGTCAGCTGGGCCGCGAGCTCGGCATGAAGCGGCCGTTCTCCTCCCTGGGTCAAGAGGCGGCCTTGTCGGTGCTACACACAGCAGACCTGGTGCGCCGCCACCTCGCCCAAGCAGTGGAAGGCAGCGGGGTCACCCTCCAACAGTTCAACGTGCTGCGCATCCTCCGCGGTGCCGGGCCGGAGGGGCTCCCCACCCTCACCATCGCCGAGCGCATGATCGAGCATGCGCCGGGAATCACCCGGCTCATCGACCGCCTGGGCAAGAAAGGCTGGGTCGAACGCCGACGGGGAGTGGAGGATCGCCGCTGTGTGTACTGCACCATTACCGACGCCGGCCGCGAGATCCTCGAGGATCTCAGCCCGGCGGTGGAGGCGGCGGATAGCAGCGTGCTGGAAATGCTCGACGAAGCCGAGCAGCGACGGCTAGTGGAGCTATTGGACAAAGTTCGCGCCGCCGAAGAGCCCTAGCTCAGCTCAACGAAGGGGCGACTCGGCATATTGCTAGAGCCCACCGCCATGCTAGACACGGAAAGAGAAAAGAGCCGTGCGGGGCTCGAAGATCATTCCAGAAAAAAATGATTCTATCTGGTGGGGTTCAAGGCTTATGTAATTCCATAGGCGCAGGCCGCATAGTCCTACGGAAAAGCCTACCGATAGTGTCTCAAGGCATGAGTTCGCCATTGCTGTAAACCGTTGAGGCTAAAGAACTTGGCCTTGCTTCTGCCGGTATTTGGGCGTAGATTCCGGGGCATGGTTCCTATCGAGCATCTGGGGCGCGCACTGGCGATTCTCCGTGAGAAGCATGGTCGCACTCAGGAAGAGGTCGCTACGGCGGCGAGCGTCACACCATCGATGATCTCCAACTACGAACGCGGCAAGGAGAAGCCATCGCTGGATAGTCTTTGGAAGATCCTGCGGGCGATGAACTGCACCTTCATCGATCTCGAGGCCGCCCTGCGTCTGGTGCGCGGTGATGCCTTCCCGCTGCACTGCCAGAATTGGAGTGTCACTATCGACTCGCCGGAGTACGGGCTCATCGGCGGCGGTCGGCAGCCCGGCGAGATCTTCGATGCGGATCTCGATCTCAGCGGCCTGAAGGTCGGCGGCAAGCCGCTGTCGGTCGACGCAGAGCAGGCGATGCTGACCATGATGCAGCTGATGCTGCGTCTATTTACCGCCCTCGATCGGGACCCGCGGCAGCGGCAGGACGACCCCGACGACGGGCCCTGATTCCCAGCCTAACCCTCGCGGGGCTCTGCCTCGTGCCCCCTGCCGCTGCCCCTGCTGAAGTCCGAGTCCGCTCCCAGCTCCAGCTCTTCCACCACCAGCTCCAAGAACTCCGCCACCCCGGCGCTGTGGCGATTGGCCTGCACCACGAACCAGCCGCCGACACCGAGCACCAGAGCGATGGGAGCGAGGCCGATCAACCCGGGATAGCGGTGGGCGAAGAACGGTCCCACCATCGAGCCGAGGCCGGCGACGGCGGCGAGAAGGAGTAGCACCACCGACGGGCGGTGCAGGCGGTAGGCGCTCGATTCGGGCACGAAGCGCAGCTCTCCTCCACCTTCCAAGATCTCCAGACGGCCGCGTTCCTGACCGCGCCGGAGGCCGGCGGTCACTGGCAGGACGAGGATTCCGCCGCTGTCATCCCTCTGCCAGCGCGCTCCCCACAGCTCCGCGCTACGGCGCACCGCAGCCCACACGGCGCTCCGTTCCAAGGGGCCCCGGGCGCCCCCCGGCAACTCAATCTGCGGGTGCTTCATTTCTCGTTGCCAGCCTAGCGACCCAGCCCGGGGCTCAGGCCGCCTCCTCGACCTGGAGGAGGTCGAAGAAATCGTCCACTGCCTCCAAGAATGCCTCGGCATCCGGCAACGACTGGATTTGCCGGCGCAGACGCTGGCCCCCCGGCAGCCCATGGCCATACCAACCGGTGAAGGTGCGCAGCTTGTGGAGCGCGTGCTTCGGCTCCTCGCGCTCGATGACCGCCCGGAAGTGGTCGAGGATCAGCCGCCGCCGGTCTTCCAGGCTGGGCTCGGGCACCCGGCCGCCGGAGAGGCGGGCGGCGATCTGGCGGAAGATCCAGGGGTTGCGGGTGGCGCCCCGCCCCACCATTACGCCGTCACAACCGGTGGCGGCCATCATACGCACGGCGTCGTCGGGGGTGCGCACGTCACCATTGCCAATGACCGGAATCGACAAGTGCTCCTTGAGCCGCGCCAGCTCCTGCCACTGCGCTTCGCCGCGGTAGCCCTGGCGGGCGGTGCGGGCGTGCATGATCACCGCCTGCGCACCGTTGTCCTCGCAGATGCGGCCAAGGTCGAGGTAGTTCCGCCGCCGCTCGTCGAGGCCGAGGCGAAACTTCACCGTCAGCGGCAAGCTCACCGCCCGCCGAACCGAGCGGATGATCTCCTCCGCCAGCTTGAGGTCCCCCATCAGCGCCGCCCCGGCACAGCCTTTGAGAATCTTGTTGGCAGGGCAGCCCATGTTGATGTCGCACAGGTCCGGCTCCAGCTCCTCGACCACCCGCGCTGCTTCCGCCATGGTGGCGGCGTCGGAGCCATAGATCTGGATCGCCAGCGGTCGCTCCTCGTCGGCGAAGTGGGTCAACCGCCAGGCCCGCGGGTCTCCCTGCACCAGCGCCTTGGAAGGAAGGAACTCCATTGCCACCACGCCCACGCCGCCGATGCGCCGGACGATGAGCCGGAAGTCGCGGTCCGTCACCCCGGCCATGGGAGCCAGGAAAAGCGGTGGATCGACGGAGAGAGGGCCCAGATTCAACATGGCGGGTCTATTCTAACCATCTACAGCCCTGCCGGCGGGCACGGAGGACGATATGATCGCCGCCGTGGCCTGGTATAAAGAATGGTTCGGCGCGGACTATCTGCAGCTCTACTCCCATCGGGATCGACGGGAGGCGGCGGCCCATGTGGACTTTGTCGAGGGTCAGTTCGTCGCCGCCGGCGGCGAGCTACACCGGCCGGGGGCGGTGCTGGATTTGGCCTGCGGAGCCGGTCGGCATACCGAGGAATTGCTCCAGCGCGGCTATCCGGCCCTCGGCGTCGACCTCTCCCTGACTCTGCTGGCGCAGCGACCGGAGCTGCCGCGGGTGGGAGCGGATATGCGCAACCTACCCTTCGCCGCCGGCACCTTCGACTGGCTACTCAACTTCTTCACCTCCTTCGGATACTTCGAGCAGGAGCGAGAAAACTTCCGCGTCTTGGAGGAGGTGGTGCGGGTGCTGCGCCCCGGTGGCCGCTATCTCATCGACTTTCTCAACAGCGACTACGTGCGGGAGCATTTGCAGCCGCGGGAATGTGTGGAGAAGGAGGGGAGGTTGGTGAATATTGAGCGCTGGTACGATCCCGACGCTCGCCGCATCAACAAACGCATTCGAATTCTCGGCCCCGACGAGACCCCCAAAACCTTCTTGGAGAGCGTTCGGGCCTATAGCGCCGAAGAGGTGACCATCGGCCTGCGCTGGGCCGGCCTGGAGGTCGACCGGCTATTCGGCGGCTTCCAGGGAGAGAGCTTCCAGCATGACAGTGAACGACTCATCATCGTCGGAAAAAAACCAGCCTGAGGAGGCCGTGGGGCAGCGATCCCGGAGGTCCCTCGATCTACTCACCGGCGACCGGTTGGCTGCCATCCCCCAGGCCCTGGTTACCGGTTCCCACCACGACCTCCTCGATCCCCTGAGGCTGGTGGTCACCCCCGCCGACGCAAACGGCATCCGTCCCCCGGCCCAGGTGCCGGACCGCCGAGCTCTGGCCGCCGAGCTGGCGGAGTGCAACCAGGCCTACGGCCACCCCCGGGCTGCCGAGATGGCGCGCAAGCTCGAGGACCCGGAAACCCTGGTGGTGGTCACGGGCCAGCAGCCGGGACTCTTCGGTGGCCCCCTTTATGCTCTGTCCAAGGCGCTGGCCGCAGCCCGCTGGGCGGATTGGTTGTCCAGCCAGGGGCGGCCGGCGGTGGCGATCTTCTGGGTCGCCACCGAGGATCACGACTATCGAGAGGTGGCTCGGAGCACCTTCCTCACCCACGACGGGCTTCTCGACCTCGAGCTGGGGGACGACCGCTACCCCCTGCTGCCGGTGGGCATGCGCAACTTCGGTCCCGAGGTCACCACGGCCCTGGAGCAGCTCGCCGACGCCATTCCCGGCGACCGCTTCGCTGGCTGGGTGGAGACCCTGGGCCGCTGGTACAAGCCCGTGGCTCGTTTCGGCGAGGCCTTTCCGCGGCTCTTGATTCACCTGTTGGGGGAGCGCTCGCCGCTCATGCTGGACGCTCTGCTCCCCGCCCTCAAGCGGGCCCAGGGGCCGCTGATGCGGCGGCTGGTGGAGGTGCGGCAGGCTCTGGACCAGGCGCTGGCGGCGGCGGACGAGGCGGTGACGGCGGCGGGCTTCGACCTCCAGGTTCAGCCCCAGCCGGGAGTCAGCCCCCTTTTCGCCCTCCACGGGGTGGAGCGGCGGCGCATCGAATGGCTGGATGATGAGCGCTATCGTCTGCGCGGCGAGGAGGGTGAGGGCCGGCCGGTGAGCGACCTGCTCCAGGCTCTGGAGGACAATCCCAGCGCCATCAGCCCCGGGGTGCTGGCGCGGCCGGCGCTCCAGGACGCGGTGCTGGGCACCGCCCTCTCGGTGCTCGGCCCGGGGGAGGTCTCCTACATGGCCCAGGCTTCGGCGGTGCATCGCTTCCTCGGCCTCGACGGTCCCGCCACCACCCTGCGTCCCCAAACGCTGGTGCTGGAAAGCCGTCAGCTGCAGTGGATGGAAGAGCTGGACATCGGTCTCGAGGAGCTCCTGGGAGACCAGCGGGAGCTCGACCGGCGCCTAGCGGAGAACGCCGGAGTGGATTTCGTCACCCCGGTGGCGGAGCAGATCGGGGAGCTCCTGGACGGATTGAAGGATCCGGTCACGGAGGTCGAAGCCAACCTGGCCAAACCCCTCCAGCGCACCAAGGATCAGGCCCTCGGGGCCCTCGAGCAACTCGCCGGCAAGGTGGCGGCGGCGGCGGCTCGGGCCAACGAAGTCCAGCGCCGGCGGGTGGAGACCCTGCGCCAGACGGTGCTCCCCCACGGCACGCCCCAGGAACGGGTGCTCTCCACAGCTCACTTCCCGGGCAAATACCGCGACGCCCTGGTCGAGGCCTACTGGCAGCAACTGGAGCTCGACGGCCGGCGCCTGCAGGTGATCGAGCTATGAGCGACGAAGCATTGGATGTCCTCGCCATCGGCGCCCACCCCGACGACGCCGAGCTCGGCTGTGGCGGCACCCTGGCATTACTCGCCGCCCAGGGGCGCCGGGTCGGCCTGGCGCACTTGACCCACGGCGAGATGGGAACCCGGGGTACCGCCGAGGAGCGCCGCCGGGAGGCCGAAGGCGCCGCCCAGGCTCTGGGGGCGGTGAGCCTCGATTTTCTCGACTGCGGCGACGGTGGCCTGCGCACCGGACCGCAGGAGGAGGATGCGGTGATTCAGCTGCTGCGCCGCCGCCGGCCGCGGCTGGTCCTCGGCCCCTCGCCGTCGGATCGCCATCCGGACCACGGGCGGGCCCATCGGCTGGTGGCGGCGGCGGCTTTCTACGCCGGCCTGCGCCGCCGCGGCGACGGTTCGGCCCACCGGCCGGCGGCGGTCTTCAGCTACATGCAGCACAACCCCTTCGAGCCGCGGTTCATCGTCGACGTCACCAGTGCCTGGGAGACCAAGCTCGCCTCGCTTGCCTGCTACCGTAGCCAGCTGCACTTACAGGTCTCCGGGCAAGTCTCCGGACAAGTCTCCGGACAAGTCTCCGGAGAGGAAGCCTCCCCGAGCGACAGTGTGGATCGGGATCCGGCCTCCCAAGAGCCCGTGACCAAGGTCTCGACGCCGGAGTTCGCCCTTTCCGTCGAGGGGCGCGCCCGCCATTTTGGCCAGCTGATCGGAGCGGCCTTCGGCGAGCCCTTCTGGAGCACCCTGCCGCTGGCGGTGCGCGACCCGCTGACGGTTGTGCCGGGGGGAGTGCTGTGAAGGGAGGAACGCCATGAAGATCGGAATCAGCTGCTACCCCAGCTACGGTGGCTCCGGCGTGGTGGCCACCGAGCTGGCCATGGCCCTGGCCGCCGGCGGTGACGACGTCCACGTCATCAGCTACGCACCGCCTACCCGGCTCTCTCTCTTCGACGCCCACCTCTTCTACCACGAGGTCTTGGTGCCTCATTACCCGCTCTTCGAGTACCCGCCGTACTCCTTGGCGCTGGCCACCAAGATGGTGGAGATCGCCCGCCACCACCGCCTCGATCTGATGCACGTGCACTACGCCGTGCCCAATGCCGTGTCGGCGGTGCTGGCGAAGCAGATCCTCGCGCCCCAGCCGCTGCCGGTGGTCACGACCCTCCACGGCACCGACATCACCCTGGTGGGCAACGACCCCAACTACCTGGAAACCACTCGCTTCGGCATCGAGCAGAGCGATGCCGTCACCACCGTCTCCGAGGCCTTGCGACAGTCCACCCGTGAGCAGCTGTCGGTGGATCGCCCCATCGAAGTGGTGCCCAACTTCATCGACCCCCAGCGCTACGAGGCGGTGAAGGACCATCCCGGCGCCCGGCGCTGGGCCCATGAAGGCGAGAAGGTGATGGTGCACATCTCCAACTTCCGGCCGGTCAAGCGGGTGGCGGACGTGGTCAAGGTCTTCTCCCGGGTGCGCCGCTCCATCCCCTGCCGGCTGCTGCTGGTGGGCGACGGGCCGGAGCGTTCGCGGGTCGAGCAACAATGCCGCGAGCTGGGCAGCTGCGACAGCATCGTCTTCACCGGCAACCTGCCGGCGGTGGAGGAGGTCTTGGTGGGAGCCGACCTCTTCCTGCTGCCGTCGGAGACCGAGTCCTTCGGCCTCGCCGCCCTCGAAGCCCTGGCCTGCAAGGTGCCGGTGGTGGCCACCGCGGTGGGAGGATTACCGGAGGTGGTGAGCCACGGCGAGACCGGCTTCCTCTTCCCCGTCGGTGACGTCGACGCCATGGCCGCCGCCGCCCTCGAGCTGCTCACCGACGAGGAGCGGCACCGCAGCTTCGCAGAGACCGCCCGCCGGCAGGCCTTGGCGCGCTTCGAGCAGGCGGCGGTGGTGGCTCAATACCGCGATCTCTACCAGCGGGTCGTCGCGGGGCGGTGAGCTCCGACCCGGACTCCTCCGCCCATCGCGCCCCGGGGGCTTACCGAGCGCCCCGGCGAGCGGCGGAGGCAGAGTTGCGGGAGCGCAAATCCCGCTTCCTGGGGCTGCTCTTTCCCGTCACCGGCGAAGCGGCGGCTCAGGAGCGGCTCGAAGAGGTCCGGCGGTCCTATCCGGACGCCACCCATCACTGCTGGGCCTGGCGCCTAGGGGCCCGCGGTGACGAGCGTTCCAGCGACGACGGGGAGCCCGCCGGCACCGCTGGTTTGCCCATGCTGCAGGTGCTGCGGGGAGCTGAGCTGAGCGACGTGCTGGCGGTGGTGGTGCGCTGGTACGGCGGTATCAAGCTGGGCAAGGGTGGGTTGGCCCGCGCCTACGCCGAAGCCACTCGGCTGGCCCTGGAAGCGCTGCCCACGGTGTTGCGAGTGCCCACCGACCGGGTGCGCCTGGAACTCCCCTACGACCGCCTGGGGGCGGTCAAGCGGCTGGTCCATCCGCCGGCGGTGGAGCTGGTCGAGGAGAGCTACGGCGCCGCCGTGGAGTTGCTCCTCGCGGTCCACCGGCATCGCCGCCGGGAGCTGGAGGAGAACCTGGCGGAGCTGGGCCTGAGCGCCGCAGAGGAGGCCTCGAAGACGCCGCCGGAGGGCGGCTCTTCTTGAGAGCATCGGCACCGTTGTATAGACTGATCACTACTCTTTCGGATCGAAACACCTTGGATGGAACGTCCTTTGGAAGGAGCGTGCGCGATGAGTGAGAACCCAGAAACCCCCGGTGCACCCCCACCGCCACCCCCCAGCGACCCGCCGCCGGCTTCGCCCCCGCCGCCCCCGCCCGGCGGTGGTGTAGGAGGGAGCGCGCCGACGCCGTCCCAGAACACGCCGATGCTGGTCCTCTCCTACATTCCGCTTCTCTCTCTGATCCCGTTGTTGGGGGAAAAGGAAGATCCGGAACTCCAGTGGCACGCAAAGCACGGACTGGTTTTGACGGTCATGGACATCATAGTCATGTTTGCTTTTATGATCGTCAATTTTGCGCTGAACGCTGCTGGGCTCGATTGCCTGGGCTGCATCACGTATCTGCTTACTATGCTCGCTCTTTTCGCCCTTCATATCGCCTGTATCGTCAAGGCCGTGGGCGGGCAGCGCCTGATCATCCCTGGCGTCAGCCAATACGCGGATCGATTCTGATCTCGCCAATCGCCTTGGATGGCACGGGAAGCTGAGCCAACCCGCGCCGGCCGGCATCGTCAAGGGTGCCGGCCGGCGATCTCGTCTCGAGCCTCGAACCGGCACCTCGACCCTGATCGCTGACCACCGGAGATTCCGATGAACGAAGAGCAAGGCTTCCCGCCCCCGCCCCAACCGCCCCGGCCTCCTCAGCCCCCCATGCCGCCCCAGCCCCCCGGCCCGCCGGGAGAGCCACCGGCACCGCGGGCCCTGGAGCCCCTGCCGTGGGAAAATCGGGACCAGCTGGGCTTCGCCGGCGGCCTGGTGGAGACCATCAAGCTGCTGATCATGAATCCCGCGGAAGCCTTTCAGCGAGCGCGCCGCACCGGCGACTATGCGAGCCCGCTCTTCTTCGGCATCCTCGTGTGGTGGTTCAGCACCATGGTGGCCATGCTGTGGCAATTCCTGTTCAACAGCGCCTCCATGGCTCCCATGCTTCAGGGTATGGAGGACGCCGGGGTGGCCATCGCCGGAACCGGGGTGGCCCTGATCCTCATCGCCATTCTCGCGCCGGCCTTCGCCCTCATCAGTCTCTTCATCTGGGCCGGGATCCTGCATCTCTGTCTGATGATCGTCGGTGGTTTGGAGAGCTCGGAGACCGGCTTCGAGGGCACCCTGCGGGTGGTCTGCTACGGCAGCGTGGCGCAGCTGGCCTCCATCGTGCCCATCCTCGGGGGCTTCATCACCTTTGCGTGGCAAATCGTGCTCTTCGTCATCGGCTTCATCCACGTGCACCGCACCACCCAGGGCAAGTCGATTCTCGCCACGCTGCTGCCGCTCATCCTGTGCTGCGTGTGCATCATCGTCGTCGTGATGATCGCCGTCGGGGCCGGTGTCGGCGCCAGCAGCGGATTCTTCGAGTCGCTGCAATAGCCTACGGGCTCGGGGCCTGCCGCGAGCGGCGAGCACCGACCCTCCCCGGGACGCCATGAGCTCTGATCGTCAGCTGGGTCTGCTCTGGGGGACGGTGGCGGTGGTGCTGGTCTTGCTCTCGCCGCTGGCGGAGCTTCTGGCCGGTACTCTGCCGCAGTGCCCCTTCAAGACCCTCACCAGTCTGCCCTGCCCCGCCTGCGGTACCACCCGGGCGGCCCTGGCGCTGGCCCATTTCGACCCGGCGGCGGCGCTGCTGGTCCCAGGAGGTTGCCTTCGTAGGATATCGTAATTTTTTCCTCGGCCGGCAACGGCTGGCCGGTCAAAAAGGCGTCGATAGCCAGGGCCCCTTTCCGGCCGGCGCCGATGGCCTGCG
>JAXHTF010000183.1 GCA_034211275.1 Acidobacteriota bacterium | reverse complement strand
GCCCACCGGACTCGCTTCGGCACAGAATTTGGTGGGCTGGCGCCCACCCTACGAGAAGTGCCCTAAGTTATTGAAAAATCAGGGACCAACATTTGGGTGCCCCCTGTGGGCAACACGAGACCAACAAGTGGGTCCCCCCCCCCTGTTGGCCGGACCTGGGAGCGAGACCAACAAGTGGGTCCCCCCTGCCCTGAGGGACCTGGGAGCGCCGGCTTCTAGCCGGCGTCAGGAAACTCCCCGCACCTCCCCGTCCACCAGGTCGATGCCGAAGGCAGCGGGCTTCTTGGCCAGGCCGGGCATGCGCATGATGTCGCCCATCAGGGGCACCACGAAGCCGGCGCCGGCGGAGAGGATCAGGCCGCGGACGGTGACGGTGAAGCCCTGGGGGCGGTTGATCAGCTTGGGGTCGTCGGAGAGCGAAGCCGGAGTCTTGGCGACGCAGAGGGGCAGGCCCTCGTAGCCCAGGTTGGAGATCATCTTCAGATCCTTCCTGGCTTCCGCCGTCCAGCTCACCTTGCCGGCGCCGTAGACCTTCTTGGCCACCGTCTCCAGCTTGTCCGGAATGGAATCGGACCAATCGTAGAGGGGATGGAAGGTGCTCTCCTCCTTGAGCTGGGCGTGCTCGAGCACGGCGTGGGCCAGCTCCACGGCGCCCGGGCCGCCCTCGGCGAAGCCGTCGCAGACGGCGAAGGGCACCTTGAGCTCGCGGCAGGCGGCGCGGACGACGGCGACCTCTTCTTCCTCATCACCGGCGAAGCGGTTGAGGGTCACCACCGGCGGCTCGCCGAAGAGCTGGATGTTCTCCACGTGCTTGCGTAGGTTGTCCAATCCAGCCTCGACGGCGGCGGCGTTGGTTTCGCCGAGCTCCTTCTTCTTGACTCCACCGTGGCGCTTCAGTGCCCGGATGGTGGCCACCAGCACCGTCACCGCCGGTTTGAGGCCGGCGCCGGCGCATTTGATGTCGAAGAATTTCTCTGCTCCCAGATCGGCACCGAAGCCCGCCTCGGTGACGGTCCAGTCGGCGTAGGCCATGGCCATCTTGGTGGCGGCCACGGAGTTGCAGCCGTGGGCGATGTTGGCGAAGGGGCCGCCGTGGATGAAGGCCGGCACACCCTCCAGGGTCTGTACCAGGTTGGGGTGGATGGCGTCCTTGAGCAGCACCCGCATGGCCCCCACCGCTTTGAGCTCGGCGGCGGTGACCGGTTGGCGGTCATAGGTCAGGCCCACCAGCATGCGCCCCAGGCGCTTGCCGAGATCCTCAGCGTCCTCCGCCAGGCACAGGGCGGCCATGACCTCCGAGGCCGGGGTGATGTCGAAACCGGTTTCCCGCGGGACACCCTGCAGTGGGCCTCCGAGGCCGATGAGGATCTGGCGCAGAGCGCGGTCGTTGAGATCCATCACCCGCCGCCAGGTGACCCGCCGAGGATCCAGGCCCAGTTGGTTGCCGTGGTGCAGATGATTGTCGAGCATCGCCGCCAGCAGATTGTTGGCGGTGGAGATGGCGTGGAAGTCGCCGGTGAAGTGGAGGTTGATGTCCTCCATGGGCGTCACCGAAGCCTTGCCGCCGCCGGTGGCGCCGCCCTTGCGCCCGAAGGTGGGGCCCAGGGAGGGCTCGCGCAGCGCCAGGCAGACCTTCTGGCCGACTTTGGCCAGGCCCTGGGCGAGGCCGATGGAGGTGGTGGTCTTGCCCTCGCCGGCGTCGGTGGGAGTGATGGCGGAGACCAGGATCAGCTTGCCCGGTTTGGAGCCGCCGTCTTGCCGCGCGGCGAGGCGCACCTTGGCCTTGTCGTCGCCGTAGAAAGCGAGGTGCCGGCGGGGGATGCCGAGACCTTCGGCGACTTCGACGATGGGTAGGGGATGGCCAGGACTATGCATCAGAAACCTCCTCCAGGATTCAATTCGACTAGCGCTGGATCGTTGCCAGGACAAACTTCCGCTCGGCGAGCCCGGCTCGGGGGCCCGGCTCGGGGACCCCAGATCAGAGAGCACAGTGCGGTTGTTGCCAATTCTACCGGCAGCCGCGCTCCATGACACTACCCGGACGGAGGGGAGACGCAAGAACGGACCTTAGAAGACCCTTGCTGAAGGGTTTGACAGAGTTTGACTCGTGCCGTACTTTGCGGATTGGAGGGGTTGGCCAATCCGGTAAACGACCCTGATCCCGGGAGCGAAGGAGTCCACGAAAGCCATGAGCGAAGCGTCCGAGACCAAGATCCTGCGGGTTGGATTGCTCAACGAGGTGCACCACCTCGATCCCCAGTCTGCCAACGACAACGAGAGCATGTGGGTGTTGCGGCAGGTCCTGGAGATGCCCTACGAAATCCTCGCCGGTCGGACGGAAGTGCAGCCGGTGCTCTTCGAGGGGCCGCTGGAGGTCCTCGACGGGAGCGAGAACCGCCGCTATCGGGGGAAGGTGCGGGAAGGAATCCGCTTCGCCGACGGGGAGCTGGTCACTCCGGCCCACGTGGCCCAATGCCTGCGCCAGGCGAGCCTGGCCAGGGAGCAGGCGGAGGTGACCCAGGACGGCGACTACCTGGTCTTCGACCTGCACCGGGCCAACGCCCGCTTCGACATCATGCTCACCCACCAGCAGTGTGCCGTCTATCGCTTGGAGGACGGCCGGGTCTGTGCCACCGGGCCGTTCCAGATCTCTTCCGACAGCACTCCGAGCCATCTGCGGCTGGTGCGCAACCCCCACTACCGAGAGGAGTTGAAGCTGGACGAGATCCACTTCCAGGTCTATCCGGTGGACGGGGACGGCAAGCCCACTGCGCTGGTGCGGGCCATCCAGGACGGCGAGGTAGATTTCTGCAGCGTCCTGCCCCGGGACGACATCAGCCGCCTCAGCGGCGTGCGCAAATCCTTCCTGCCGGGCATCTCCACCGCCATTCTGTCGATGAATTGTGCCCGGCCGCCGCTGGACGACGTTCATCTGCGCCGAGCCCTGGCCCACTCCATCAACCGCCTCAAGGTGGCGGAGTCGTGCTATTCCAACGGCCTCGCTTTCACCGCCACCAGCATCCTGCCCCGGGGCCTGGTGGCGGTGGACGACGATCTGGTCTACGACCTGCGCAAGGCCCGGGCTTGTCTGGAGGAGGCCGGCAAACCGCTGCCGGAGAAGCTCTCCGGCCTGATGACCTGGGGCCCGCGGCCGTATCTGCCCAACCCCGGCGGCGCCGCGGAGGTGATTTCCCAGCATCTGGCGGAGCTGGGGGTGACGGTGGAGTGGACCCGGCCGGCCACCAGCTCCGAGTTCTTCCAGCGCTGCATCGACGGCCGCCACGATCTGGTGTTGGCGGGGTGGGTGTCGGACACCGTCGATCCCTGCGACTTCCTCGAAGCGAGCCTGTCCTCGGAGCGCGTGCCGACCTGGGAAAACCTGGCGGTGAGCACCAACCACGCCCACTACCGCAGCCCGCGGATGGACGAGAAGCTGGCCCAATACCGCGCCCAGGGGGATATGGGCACCCTGCAGGAGGTGATGGAGGTGCTCACCGAGGACGCGCCCCTGGTGCCGCTGATCTACGGCGCCTCCGCTTCGGTGCTCTCCTTCAAGGTGCTCGGCTTCCAGCCCTCGCCGCTGGGCACCCAGAAGCTGGTGCACTTGGATCTCAAGCGCTGAGACCTCGCGACCGCGGGGCGGACCTCACATCCGCCGCTCGTGGAGCTGATCCAGGGTCACCGCCTTGAGGCTCTCCACGAAGGCCACCAGGTGGTCCACCATGATGGCCCAGATGCGCTCCCCCTTCTCGATGCTGGCGACGGTGGCATCGCCCATGACGCCGGAGGTGGAGATGCGGGAGGTGTGGGCGTACCATTCGACGCTGTTCTCGGAGCTGAAATCCAAATACTGACTGGAGAAATCCTGCACGTCGCGGCAGGCCTTGTCCATGTCCACCAGATGGGGGCGGGTGGCCAGGGAAGTGCTGGTCTCCACCTCGCCGGCGTGGACGTCGTTGGGGGTGTCGGTGATGCGGTCGATGTCCGCGTCGCTGGTCTCGCCGGTGTCGACGCAGGTGAAGATGTGGGCGTCGCGGTTGATCTTCTGGGCGGCGAATTGCAGGGTCGGAGCGTTGCCGCCGTGGCCGTTGACGATGATCAGCTTGCGGATGCCGTTGCGGGCGGCGGCCATGCCCACGTCGTAGACCAGCGACGCCAGAGTCTCCGGGTTGACGCTCAGGGTGCCCGGGAAGTCGTCGTGATGGTAGGAGACGCCGTAGGGGATGAGCGGCAGCACCAGAGGTTTGGGATCGCCGCAGGCCTCCGCCACCCGGCGGCATAGATAATCCGCATCCCAGGAGTCGGTGTCCAGGGGCAGGTGGTAGCCGTGTTGCTCGATGGCCCCCACCGGCAACAGCGCGGTGTCGCATTCGGCGAAGCGCTCCTGAGCTCGGGGCCAGGTGAGCTCCGCCAGCAGGTAGGGGCGAGGAGTGGTGCCCGGGGGTATCTCGCTCTGGCCTTCGGTGGAGGTCTCCTCTGCGGTGCTGGGCGCCGCCGGTTGAGGCCGGGGACGGTAGGGGAGAGCCTGGAGCGAAGGTTCCAGGGGCTCGCAGGGAGTCCACAGCCGGCCGGTGCGTTCCACGGCGCCGTCGGCGTGGTGCATCAGCAGCCGGAAAACCGGCGTGCGCAAATCCTCCGGCAGCCCTTCCACCGGCGACGCCTCGCGGTGGAAGCGCAGCTTCATCACCTCCGGCACCGGCCGCGCGTTGCGGAAGGCCGGGGCATCCTCTGGCAGCAAGGCGCGCTGCTGGAGCATCCAGGCCAGGTGCCGGGCTCCCGCCGCCTCCTGGTGCACGCCGTGCTCCGCCAGAGATTCCAGACAGCCGTCGATCTGCTTCTGGCTGTAGCCGCAGCGGCCGGGATCGGCGCCGAAGGCCAGCAGCATGCCGACGATGCGGCGGCATTTCTCGCATTTGCCGCAGGGCAGGGAGCGCTCCCCCTCGACGTGGCTGGCGTGGCAGCTCACCTGGTGACGCTGGAGCTCCGGATAGCGTTCCACCAGAGTCTTCTCGATGAGCAACTCGGAGGCCTGGCGGAGGATGGAGAATTGCGCCAGCGGCCAGCCCTTGCGGCGGTAATAGCGGGTTAGCGCCTCGTCGAAGAAGCGGCTCTGGTCGTAGAGGCCGTCGTAGTGGGTGATGCCCTGATGGCTGAGCCGCCGGGTAGTGTCGAATTCGTCGCCGATGACCAGCCGGCCGATGCCCCGGCGGCGCAGCACCGGCAAGGCGCCGAAGAGGAAGACCGCCACGGTCCACAGGCGGATGGGGTATTCGTCGGAACGCACCCGGGAGAAGTCTTGGCGCACGAAGGGCAGGTGGCGGAGCATCCAGGCGAAGATGCGGTCGCTGGAGGTCCACACCCGCGCCGTGGTTTGGGGGTAGTTGGCGCTCAGGTAGCGGTAGGCGTTGAGGGCGGTGTGCCAGTGGTGGCCGGCCTCGTTGACGAAGACGTCGTGGGTCTCCAGCCCCAGCTCCTCCAACAGACCGTGGCTCAGGAGGCTGTCCTTGCCGCCGCTGGCCAGCACCGCGATGCGCCGGGCGTCCGGCGCCCATCCGTGGGGAGTGTCTCGAGCGTCGTCCGCCGCGTCGGGGAAGACTAGCTCCGCCCGCAGGTAGGAGGCCTGGCGCACCGTCGGCAGCTGCGCCGCCGGTCCCACCAGGAAGAGGTTCTCCTCGAGGAATTTCTTGACGTAGATCTCCCGCGCGGTGTTGGCGGCCATCTCCGCTAGCAGCTTCCGATCCACCCCGTCGAAAAGGCCATGGAAGACGATCTGGCGGCAGAAGAGACCGTAGTTGAGGGCCACTTGGGCGGTGATCAGCGCCGCTAGATTGCGGCTCGCCGGTTCCTCGGGATCGAAGACGTCCTCTTCGTAGCGGTAGACCAGCTCGCTGGAGCTGGTGCTGCCGTCCTCTTGGATCACCGTGTAGGCGGCGGCAATGCGCCGCGGCTCCACCCGCACCGGCCCCACTTCCAGGCGATGGATCACCGCCAGGGGAGCCAGTGGATCGTTTTCTTCAGTCACTGTGTCTTCCGGACCTCTCATGCTCGTCCTTCCTGGTCTAAGAGTTGATCACCGCTACGGTAAAAATACCAACGGCGGACGATATGGAGAAGCGAAGTCTCGGGGGTTCTTGTCGGGCCGAGCTAGGAGGCTACCGCGGCGTCCGTCTTCACCGCCGTGTCCGCTTCCGGATCGCCGGCGGGGCTGGAGTGCAGGCGGATACCGGCACCGTCGAATTTCCCGCTGGCGAAGAATTAAGAGCTGTTGATCATTTGTGACCAGCGGAGCATTGAGAGAATGCTAAGGGAGTGGTACTCTGAATTACTTTCTTTTCTTGGGCGCGGGACCGCAGCCCGCTGATGCCGGAATGCGGAACCACCCTGTAATTCTTTGATTCGAGAGGAGATATCATGAAGTTCAATTCCATCTCATGGACCGCGGTGGCCCTGCTGACGGCGGCCGTGCTGACCGGGGCCTGTATCTGGGCTCCCACCACGGCAGCGGAGTCGGCGACCTGGCAAATGGAGCCCGCATGGGCGCAGCAGGCGGCGCCGGCGCCGGCGCTGCCGGTCAAGGATGGCCTGGTGCAGGTCGGTGAGGAGGTCGTCCAGCGGTTGGCCTCGCCGAAATTCACCGGCGGTACCACCGTGCCGGGGCTGGCTGCCCAGGAGCGGCTGGTGTGGAGCCAGAACGTGACCTCGTCCGGGGCGAGCTACATCGCGCCCCATTTCTCCTATTTCAACTTGCCGGAAGGCGCGCGCCTGGTGGTTCGGGCTCCGGACAACAGCCGCAGCTGGGAGTTCACCGGCACCGGCAAGGGCAAGCTGGGTCTGGATGAAGGCTTCTGGGCTACCCACATCCCCGGCGACACGGCGATCCTCGAGCTCTTCTCGGATCGGCCGGTGGATGCCGGTGCGGTGGTCATGGACCGCTACGCTCAGGGCTATCCCGGCGCCTTCGACCCGCCCGGTGGCGGCCAGGAAGCGCTTTGCGGCCCCGACGATTCGCTGGAGGCCAAGTGCTACCAGGCCAGCCAGCCGTCGGCCTACTCCAAGGCGCGGGCGGTGGCTCGTCTGCTGATCAACGGCACCGGTGCTTGCACCGGCTGGCTGGTGGGCAGCGGCGGACACCTGATGACCAATCAGCACTGCATCGGCAACAGCTCCACCGCCATGAACACCGACTATGAGTTCATGGCCGAAGGCGCCACCTGCGCCACCAGCTGCACCTCCTGGTTCGGCTGCCCGGGCACCGTGGTGGCGAATTCCGCGACCCTGGTGGCGGTGAGCGCGCCGTTGGATTACGCCCTGGTGCAGCTGCCCACCAACCCCGTGGCCACCTATGGTTACCTGCGGATGCGGGACGGCACCGGCACCGCGGCGGGAGAGCGGATCTACATCCCGCAGCATCCCCAGGCCTGGGGCAAGCGCATCGCGCTGGAATCCACCCACCCCGGCGACACCACCGGCTTCTGCCAGGTGGAGAGCGTCGACCGCCCGGCCTGCACCGGCGGACCGGTGGACGACATCGGCTATTGGTGCGACACCCAGGGCGGCAGCTCCGGCTCGCCGGTGCTCGCCCGCTGTGACAATGCGGTGGTGGCCCTGCATCACTGCCGCGGCGCGGTGATCAACTGCGGCACCCCCAACCGCGGCGTGCCCATCCAGGCCATCATCGACGACATCGGCCCGGACCAGCTGCCCCCCAACAGCCTCTCCCGAGGCGGCTGCAACGATTGCGGCCCGGGCTACTGCAACAAGGCCGGCGAGTTCTGCGACGATCTGGGCTGCTATCCGGCGAGTAGCCCGCAGTCGGTGCTCTTCTGCCAGTGCCGTCTGGCGGATCCCACCTGTGGTCTCGGCTTCTGCATCGGTGACAACTACTGCACCGGCTTCAACTGCCCCTTCGGTGTCTGCTACATCGACACCGCTCCGCAGTCGCAGGTGATGTGTCAGGGCTTCAGCATCGATCCGGACAGCTGCGAGCCCGTCGAGTAGCTGAACCTTCCAGCGGGACCGGCGGCCGTTGAACGGTCGTCGGTCGCGTAGCTCAGCGAGCCCGATTCACCTTGGTGGTGGATCGGGCTCTTGTTTGTTTTGACCGGCGTGGACGACCCGGAGGTGGGCTTCGAGCCTTCGAGGGAACTATCCGCGCTGATCTTCCGCGGACAATCCGTCCTCCAGCCGATACAGCGCCCGGCGGTCGAGCTTGCCGCGGTCGGTGCGCGGCAGGGCGGGGAGGAGGATCAGGCTGCGGGGGACCTTGTGGGCTGCCAGGTGGCGGCGGCACCAGGCCTGCACCGACTCCTGGTCGATCTCCCGGTCGGTGGATGCCACCACCGCCCGCAGCAGCTCGCCGCCGCCGGGGCGCTCGACCGCCAGCACCGCTGCGTCGTCTACCCCCGGCTGTCGTCGCAGCACCGCTTCGATCTCCCGGGGATGGACCTTCTTGCCCTTGATGTTGATCACGTCGTCGACCCGCCCCAGCAGGAAGAGCTCGCCGCCGCGCAGCTCCGCCAGGTCGTTGGTGCGGAAGCAACCGTCGTGGAGATTCGGGGCGTGGAGATTCGAGCTTGGAAGCTCGGGGTCGCCGTTCACCTCGGTGTCCCGGTCGAGATAGGCCCGCGCGACGGCGGGGGAGCGGACCGTCACCAGGCCGCGGTCGCCCCCCGGAGCGCCGCCGGCGGCCTCCAGCTCGATCTCCACTCCCGTCACCGGCGTGCCCAAGGAGCCCCGCTCGCCGGCGTCGCCCCGGCGGTCGTAGGTGATGCCGCCGGACTCGCTGGAGCCGTAGAAGACGTGGATGGAGCGGCCGTAGGCCTGGCGGAAGCGGCGGGCGGTCTCCGGCAGCAGGGGAGCGCCGGCGGTGATGGTCAGGCGGAGGGTTTCGGGCCAGGGGGGTGGCTCCTGCTTTTTGAGCAGTGCCTGGAGATAGGCCGGCACCGTGGGCAAAAAGGTAGCGCCGTGGCGGTGCCCCGCCTGCAGTGCGGCGAAGGGGTTGCCGCCGGCGGGGAGGATCAGGGTGCTCGGGCGGACCAAGGCCGGCAGGGCGACGCTGGCCAGGCCGTAGGAATGGGCCATGGGCACCGCCACCAGGATGCGCTCGTCGTCCCGTAGCTCCATGGATGAGGCCAGAGCCCGGTCATCCGCCAGCAGCGCGGCGCCGCTCACCAAGATGCCCCGGGGAGTGCCGGTGGAGCCGCTGGTGAGTTTGACCACTGCGATGTCCGGCTCCAGGTCGGCGGGATGCTCCGGGTTCTCGGCGGCGAGCTCCAAATCCTCGACAGTCTCCGGCCAGGGCGGCGCCGCGAGGCGGCCGCGGGTACCCAACCGCCGGCGGATCTCCCGGGCCTCCGAGGCCGCCAGGCCGGTGCCCAGCAGCAGCGCCGCGCAGCCGACCCGGCGCAGGGCCAGGAAGGCGCCAAGGAATCCCGGCCCGCTGGGCGCCTCCAAGGACACCAGTTGCCCAGGCCCCAGGCCCGCGGCGCGCAGGCGGGGCACCAGGGCATCGGTCAGGCGGTGTAGGTCGCCGACGCTCCACTCTCGCTCGGCGCAGATCGCCACCGGTGCTTCCGGCGCCTCGTTCAGACGACGCAGGAACGCTTCGTGGATGGATGTTTCGACCATGACAGATCTGGGCGGGGCTGACGGGACAAAGCCTTGTTTAGTATACTCGACCTGCTCCGGCGGTTCGCCCAGCGCAACGTTTTTTGGGCGTCTCCGCGCTCCGCGTTCCCATCTGCGACACAGCACCCGCCCGCCCCGGTAGCTTGGAGTTCTGAAAGCTGCCCGGCCGGCGGTTGCGCGGGGTACCGCGGGCCGGAGCCCGCCCCCTCCCGGAAGGAGCCAGGGTGTCGTACAACGAGTTCATCGAGCAGTGCTTGGAGGTTTAGGATGCCGAGCGGGACAGCCACCCGAGAACGCCTGAAGCGGACGATCATCGAGAGTCTGAACCTGGAAGGAATGACCCCGGAGATGATCGACGACGAGGCTCCCCTCTTCGGGGATGGTCTCGGTCTGGATTCGGTCGACGCGCTAGAGCTGGTGGTGGCGCTGGAAAAAGAATACGGAGTGTCCATCGACAGTGAGGCCATCGGCCAGGACGCCTTC
Source organism: Acidobacteriota bacterium (assembly GCA_034211275.1). Classification (NCBI taxonomy): domain Bacteria; kingdom Pseudomonadati; phylum Acidobacteriota; species Acidobacteriota bacterium. The sequence continues at coordinate 3,247 of JAXHTF010000183.1, read as the reverse complement.
GCTTCGGTCGCCAGCCTGGAGACCTTTGTGGAAGGTCTGCAGTCGGCGAATGGTTCCAGCGCAGAGACCCCGAGCCAGGATCAAAAGGTCGGTGGCCAGGCCGGATGAGCGCCGGCGTTGGGCGGCCCGAAGGCCGGATCGTAATCACCGGCATCGGTGCGGTGACCGGCTGGGGCTGGAATGCTGACGCCCTCTGGCAGGGCCTGCGCTCCGGACAGGCTGCCATCCATCCAGCGAAGAATTTCTCGACTCGGGGACAGCGCACCGAGGTCGCGTCCGAGGCACCGCCGGAACCACCGGAGCTGGCTCGGAGCTTTCCCGGCTGGCATCGCCTGAGCCGCGCCGACCGCTTTGCCTTGGCGGCGGCCCACGAGGCCTGGAGCCAGGCGGGCTTTCCTCTGCCATCCGCCGACGAGTCGGATCCGGAGTTGGGGATTTTCTTCGGCACCAGCACCGCCGGCATCGCCGAGGGCGAGGAATACTTCCAGCGCCTGATGGGCCACCGCGAAGGCCTCGCTTCCTTGCAGCTCCTGGCCTCTCACGAGATGAACGGTCCCGGAGACGCCGTCGCCCGCTGGCTGCGCGCTGCCGGCCCGGTGCGCTCCATCTCCTCCGCCTGCTCCGCCGCCGGACTGGCCCTGGGGGACGCTCTCCACGCCCTGCGCTCCGGCGAGGCCAAGGTGGCGGTGGCCGGCGGCGCCGACTCTCTGTGCTTGCTCACCTACTCGGGCTTCAACTCTTTGCGCGCCGTCGACGAGCGGCCCTCCCGTCCCTTCCGCGCCGACCGCGCCGGGCTGAGCCTCGGCGAAGGGGCCGGGGTGCTGGTCCTCGAACGCTTGGAGGACGCCCAGGCCCGCGGCGCCCGTCCCCTGGCGGAGCTGTTGGGGGCCGGCGCCTCCTGCGACGCCTACCACATGACCGCTCCCCATCCGGAGGGCGAGGGGGCCGCCCTGGCCATCCAGCAGGCCCTCGACGACGCGGGCCGGGCGGCATCGGCGGTGGATTTCGTCAACGCCCACGGCACCGGGACGCCGCTCAACGACAGCTCCGAAAGCGGTGCTCTCCACGAGGTCTTTGGTCCGTCGGCGGCACGGCTGCCGGTGACCTCCACCAAGGCTTCCGTGGGTCATCTGCTGGGCTCTTCGGGAGCGGTGGAGGCGGTGGCTACGGTGCTCTGCCTGGCCGCTGGCGAGGTGCATCCCACCGCCGGTGGAGGAGCCCCGGACCCGGAGCTGGAGGTGGATTTGGTTTGGGGCGAGCCCCGCCCTCTGTCCCCGCCATCGGGGCAGGCGGCTTGTGCCCTGTCCACCAGCCTCGCCTTCGGCGGTGCCAACGCGGCGCTGGTGCTGGCGGGGTGGAGCGAGGCTGACGCCGCCGGCGGCGAGGAGCCCAAGTCGTGAGCTTGTCCTCCGTGGTGATCAGCGGCCTCGGCGCGGCCAGCGCCGCCGGCCTCGGCCGAGAGGCCCAGGCCCAAGCCTTGGCCGGCGCGGCGCCGGTGCCTCAGGAGGTGGATCGCTCCGCCGGATACCACCGTCCCGAGGGCGCCCGCAAGGCGCTGCTGGTGCGGGACGTGGCGGGGCTGGCGCGCTGGGTGCCGCCGATGGAAGCCCGGCGTCTGAGCCGGCCGTCGAAGCTGACGGTGGCGGCGGTGCGCATGGCCCTGGAGGACGCGGAGCTTACCGCCGACGAGCTGGCGGGGCCCACGGCGGTGGTGGTGGCCACCACTTTCGGGCCTTCCGAATTCACCGAGCGGATCCTGCAGCAGATTCTCGCCGACGGCCCTCAGGGAGCTTCTCCCTTCCTCTTCACCCAGAGCGTCGCCAACGCCCCGGCGGCGCAGGTGGCCATGGCCCTCTCCGCCCGCGGCCCCAACATCACCGTCACCCAGCGCAGCGCCGGCGCCCTCATCGCCCTCGGCCGGGCGGTGGAGGCGGTGGCTAGCGGCCGGGTGCAGCGGGCGGTGGTGGCGGCGGTGGAGGAGGTCAGCCCGTTGCTCCATGCGGTGCTGGATCGCTTCGGTGCCCTCGCCGGCAGCTCCGGCGGGAAGGGGCAGGCCGCCCCGGGAGCGGACGAGGTAGCCCGCCCCTTCGATCGCCGCCGCGACGGCTTTCTGCTGGCGGAGGGAGCGACGGCGTTGATTCTGGAATCGGAGGATGCGGTGGCGGCTCGGGGCGGCAGCTTTCTGGCCCGCTGTCGGCTGGCCGTCGGCGCCTTCGATGTCGACGCGCCCCGCAGCGGCTGGGGCGAGGATCCTTCGGTGCTGCTCCACCGCCTCCGAGATCGCCTGGCGGCGGCGGGGCTGACGACGGCGCATTTCGACCGCGTGGTGGCCGGCGCCTCCGGCACGCCGGCGGGGGATCGGCTGGAGGGGTTGCTCCTGCGCCGGCTCTTCGACGATGCACCGCCCCCGGTGCTGGCGCCCAAGGGAGCCTTGGGAGAGTACGGAGGCGGGCTGCTGGCCCCGGCGGTGTTGGCAGCGTCCGGCGTGCCCTTCGGGCCGACGGTGGGTTTTCAGCAGGAGGATCCGGAGATCGGCCTGAGCCCCGGCGCTGGCGAGGTGTTGGAGCCGCCCCGCCGGGTCCTGGCCTCCGAGCTCGCCGCCGGCGGCGCCGCTGCCTGGGTGGTGCTGGAGGCACCGGACGCGTGAGCGAATCCCCCCGGGAGGAATCCCGCGCCCGCGAGCCTGAGAACGGCACCGGTGACGCCCGGAAGGCTCAGGACTCGAACCCGCCCCCGGCCACCGAGGGGGAGCCGGCGGTTCGCCTGACCCTCGGCACTCGGATCGTGCAGCTGGTGCTCGGGGTTCTGGTGCTGCTCTTCCTCAATCTGCCCTACATCCGCCGCGCCACCGGCGTTCACCGCCGCCGCCGGGGCGAGACCCGCCGACTCTACGTGTGCAACCACGTCAGCTTGCTGGATACGCCGCTGATGGCGTCGGTGCTGTGGACCCACGGTCATCGGCCGGTGTTCGTGCTGGGGGATGCGGCGGTGTGGAACCGCAATTGGTTCACCCGCGCGGTGAGCGCCCGGGTAGGCTTCTTGATGCAGCGCGGCCGCATGTCCCGCCACCGCATCGAGGAGCTCCAATCCTTCGGCCGCTGCGCCCGGGAATTCGAACTGGTGGTCTTTCCCGAGGGTACCCGCGGCGCCGGCCACAGGATCGGTCGCTGCCAGCCGGGGATCTACTACATCGCCCAGGCGGCGCAGGTGCCCATCGTCCCAGTCTTCCTCGAGGACATGCACCTCA